>DUMX01000190.1 GCA_012839665.1 Gelria sp. | reverse complement strand
GTTTAGTTTATTTTAAAAAATTTCAGTGTTAATCATAAGAAATCAGTGTCCTTCAGTGTCTAATCCCGGTCTATTTTCATATCAACATTTTCACAAAAGCCTCCAGCCGCATACGGGTGCGGGCATCTACTCTACCGGGCCGGTCCCCCTCCAGAGTTAAAAACGGTAAGTCTAACTTTTCTCGAAATATCAAATCCTCAATCTGTCGGTAACAAAATGATTGGGTGTAGTGAATAATTCCGTCAACGTTCCTCCGGGCTACTTCAGCCTGAATATCTTCCAGACGGGCAAAGGCCCCATAGGGGTAGGTATACTTAATATATTGTTCAACTATATTATTACTGGCCCCGGGCATGGAAAATTGCCGCTGTACCTCATTATAAACTACCCGCGCTCCTAAAGACTCCAGGACTTTATAAAGGTCAGTAAATATAGGAGGCACTCCGATGTAGGCCAGACGGACCTTATCCTGATAAGGTCTGCGGGCATGTGCCTTCTTAATAAACAGTTGCAATTCATCCTGATATTGAACCAGGTCACGGTTAAAGTCACTGGAAGAAACCAGGTAGTAATGGTTTTCGCTACCACTAACCAGGTTGTCCTTCCAGGTCATAGCATCAAGTTCATGGCATAAAGCACGTACTGGTAATAATGATTCTCTGGCCGCCTCTACCTGTTCCCAATTAACCTTGAAATATTTCATCAGCTTTTCTATCTGCAGTTTCAGGTTTTCGGGATCTCGGTCAAAGGGGTATGCGAAAGGTATAATATTTAACCCTTTAAGCTGCAGGGTTTCCATTAAGGCCTGGGTGTTGCTGCAATCCCCGTGTAATACTGCAATAAGTGCTTCCAAATCTTCAATTAAAGCCACAGCATACATACCTTTTATCCACCCACAGGCAGTACGCGGGTATCCGGCTTCTTCTGCTATCTCGACCAGAGCTTGAGGTTTGGGGTCTGTTATAAATATATTGTTAAGGTCCAATGGTATCTTTTTAGCTGCGATAATGAGCTCCATTGGTATGCTGGTGGTAAATCCTATTTTTCCCATATTGTCACCCTTTATTAGACACTGAAGAACATCCACGCCTTGCGGCTCTTGCCTTACCCCTCACAATTTCACTTTATGGACTTCTTTTATGGTATCTCCTATCAGTAATCGGCCTACGTTGTAAAAAGATTCATCATTGCCGCTGACATAAAATTTTCTAAAACCGGCCTGGTTCTGCTGATTAAATAAATCCTGCTCTAAAAATATTTCTATTATTTGGTCAACCGTTTTGCAAGAGGGATCTATCACCTCGATCCCCTCTCCGGTAAATTCGCTAATAACTTTATTCAGAAAGGGATAATGAGTACAGCCCAGAACCAGACTGTCAATTCCCTGATCCAACAGGGGTTGCAGGTATTCACTGACCGCCTCTCTAGTCTCTTCTTCTTCAAGTTTTCCTGCCTCGACCAGGGGAACAAAATGCGGACAGGCCGTTTCATAAACCTTAAGACTTGAATTTAAGCGCTTAATTTCATTGGAATAAGCCCGGCTGTTTACTGTAGCCTGGGTAGCAGCAATACCTATTTTCCCATTACAAGTAGTTTTAACCGCACAATTGGCAGCAGCTTTCACAACCCCCAGTAAAGGGATATCGTACTGCTCCACTATGCGTGGCAAGGTGATGGAGGAATGAGTGCCACAGGCAACTATGATGGCCTTAACATCCTGCTTTAATAAGAAATCTATTATCTCCCGGGCATAACGCATAAGCTCCTGCTCGCTTTTGTTGCCATAAGGTACATGAAGAGTATCGCCAAAATATATAAAGCTTTCCTGGGGAAGCTTTTCCAATAGGGATTTAACAACTGTTAGTCCCCCTACTCCAGAATCAAATATGCCAATGGGTCTATTATCCCCCAACTATAACACTCCTTCTTAAAAAGAGGCCTGGAACCTGCTTTCAGCCAGTACCACCCCTTCTAAAAACCGGAAACCTTTATTTTATAAGTTACTCCTTAAACAATTTATCACTTTTAGCATATATATTCTATGGATAAAGCCTAATATTTTCTTTAATCAGGCTTAATGGAGTTGGATAAGTCGAGGTAACCAGCGATAGTATCAACTCTCTGCCCGTCAATCATGAAGGTTACATCCTTTACTGTAGGAAATTGTCCCAGGGTATTGGCAATAGCATAAACCATTAGCTTTTCTTGTTCTCCGCTGCTAACCTGTTGGGCTTGTGAACTTAAATCTACTATACATAAGCCATCAGGCTTAAGGTTAATATCCCGTAAACGGGTACCCTCGGGAATTGCCGACAGATTTTCGTTTTCAGCCGGGCCCTTAATAAGTTCCTGCAGGGTATTACGAGCCATACTTTCAGTTTTGGCAATACTTCTTTCTTCCATGACTAAGCTTTTGCCATCGGACCCAACAAAATACAATTTAACTGCTATTAGTTCCTGATCTGCGATTTCAGAATTTTGCCCGGGCTTAACTTCCTTTTCCGGCCCACCCGCTGGTAAGATTTTGGATTTCTCCGGTGCCAGACTGAGTAAGTCTTTCCAGTTTTTTATATCCACCCTCTTATCCGCAGGTGCTGAACAACCTCCGCTAATCAGACAGATAGCCAGCAAAATTACTGCCAGAATGCTTATAGCCTTTTTATTCATAGTGCCAGCCTCCTTCTTTTTACCTTTTACAATGATTACGAGGCTGGTCCCAAAAATATGCTAAGAAAACAAAAAAGAGAGCACCAACGGTGGTGCTCTTCGTATGGCGTAAGAATTAATATAATAACTCCTCCTTCAAAAGAGCACCACCGTTGGTGCTCTCTTTTTTGTTTTCTTAGCATATTTTTGGGACCAGCCTCGTTATTCATAGTGCCAGCCTCCTTC
>DUMX01000189.1 GCA_012839665.1 Gelria sp. | reverse complement strand
GTGGAAGCAACGGCGAGCAAGTGCAGCTCTAAACCTTCTTTATCCACTTAATTGCCGTATATATTATAACATCTTAAAGTGATTAAAATGACTTTTTCTTGGTGTAATCAGTCTGATTCTAGATGTAAATAGTCGTTTTGTTGGTACAATCTGCCTTTTTTTAAATACCTAGCCTTTGCCTGAGTAATTTGGCTTTGGAACGGCTTAGAATTATGTCCTTATCGCAATTTTCCAGATGCAAAACGTAAGAACTATCTCCCAAATTTAATATCTCGGTTATATAATTGAGGTTTACTATATATGCCTGGTGGGCGCGGAAAAAATTAATACTATTAAGCCGTTTCTCCAGTTCATTTAAGGTGTAATTACTAAGAAAACCTTCATTATATGTACATATATAAACCTTTTTACCCTGGCTCTCGCAAAATACAATATCATTCTGGTTCAATAGAGATATCTTGCCTTTTTCTCTGACGGGAAGTTTATCGGAATATAGTCCATAATTGTTATATCTATCCAGGATGAAATTAATGCGCTCTTTCACGCTGGTGTTAATCATCTCTTCCATGATTTCCTGGTCGCCTAAATGCTGTCTGGCCCGCTCTATAGTTAATTCAATCCGATTTTGTTCAATCGGCTTTACTATATAGTCCAAAGCCTCCAGTTCGAAAGCATCGACTGCCAAATCTTTGTTAATGGTTATAAAAGCAAATAGGGGTACGTTTTTTAACTGTTTCAATTTACGGGCAGTTTCTAATCCATCCATTTCTGGCATATTAATGTCCAGGAAAACTAAATCAACCTCTTTTTCCTGGCATAACATAAGAGCCTCCAGTCCATGCACTGCCTCCCCAACAATTTCAACACCTTTAATCTGTTCTAAAACATAACGGAGTATTATTCTATCTCTTTCATCATCATCTACAATTAATATTTTAACAGATACAGCTACCAACCCCTTATGTCTACTTTGTTTTAATATATAGCTTTCTGAGAAATATAACAATACCCGAATAGTTCAAGAAATAGCCCAGGTGCTCACCCCTCACCCCTCACATAATTATATCTCCAGCACTTTCAAACCGTGGTTGTTTTTGTTAATCTAAAGGACAGAGGAGGTGTGTTAAATATATGCGTTATGAAGGAACCGTGTATCGCCCCCCCAGTGAAGCCTATAGCCTTCTTATTCAGGCCAGTATAGGTTGTCCCCACAATAGGTGTACTTTCTGTGCCATGTATAAAGGCACAAAATTCAGGATGCGGACAGTGGAGGAAATTAAGGAAGATTTGGCTGCTGCCCGGGATTATTATGGGGAACATATTAATTCCCTGTTTTTCCCGGATGGAAATACTATAGTAATGAGAACTGAACGGTTAGTAGAAATTTTGAATTATGCTCGTCAATTATTTCCTTACCTGCAGCGTATAACTGTATATGGCTCCGCCCGCTTTGTCGACCGCAAAAGCGATGAAGAGCTTAAACAGCTTAAAGAGGCAGGCTTAAGCCGAATACACACCGGCATGGAAAGCGGCGATGATATTACCCTCGAAAAAATCAAAAAAGGTACCACTTCAGAACAGATAATATCAGCCGGTTTAAAGCTAAAAAAGGCGGGGATTGAAGTGAGTCAGTATTACCTTACTGGTGTCGGCGGGTTAGAGCGGAGTCATGAACATGCTTTAAATAGCGCCCGGGCTTTAAGCGCTTTTAGTCCTGAATTTATTAGAATAAGGACTCTGGTGCCTTTCCCGGGTTCTCCCTTATATGAAGATTATCATAACGGCAACTTCACTCTACTAAATGCTCACCAGGCCTTGCAGGAACTACGGACTCTGGTAGAGAATCTGGAATGCGAAAATAGCATGGTCTTAAGCGACCATGTTTCTAATTATTGGAATGTTCAGGGCAGGCTACCCGAGGATAAGCCTAAAATGCTGGCTTCTATTGACCATGCCCTCACTCTGGATGAGTCAAACTTTCGGCCTCCCCATCTGAGCAGATTATAATTTGTCTCGCAAACGAGACAGCGTCTCACGGCGTTGTCCTGTTTTGTATGCAAATTTACGGAATATTCTTACAGGCGTTTGGGGCGTAAACCTATTCGTTTCGGGGATAGTACGCAAACATAAAATACCGGCATATAATTTGCATGTATAAAGCGTATGGGGGGATTAGATATACAGGTAAACCCATTTCTTATTGGGGCTTGATCGGCTTATAAAGCCCCTTTTTTTTATCCTTCAACATTTATCATGAGGCCACCTTCCCCGGCATAAGTACCTATAGTAGCACTCATATCAGAAATAATAATTTGGTTAACCGGATTATAGACTTTTTTAATGGCTTCACTGAGGTCGATAGCATCCTTTTCACAGTTGACATGACTTACTCCAATTAGTTTATCCTTTATTAATGAAGCTCCTGCCACCTCACCTAACAAGTTTACCAGGCGACGCATGGCATTTTTCCTCCCTTTAACCTTTTCAATGACTTCGGGAACACCCTGGTCATTTCCCCGCAGTATGGGCTTAATATGTAACAATGTGCCGGCTAAACCTTCAATCCTGCTAAGCCGCCCTCCTTTAACCACATTTTCCAGGGTATCCAGAGTAAAAATAACTTCACGGCTGGAGCGCATCCTGGTAAGTCGTTCTATAATGGCGTTTAGCGATAAACCCTGGGCTGACATATGAGCAGCTTTTATGGCCATAATACCAGTCCCCAGGGAAGCCGTAAGGGTATCAAAAACCTTTACCTTTTCACTATCCAACATATTGCAAGCCAGTTGTGCAGTTTGATAAGTGCTGCTAAGGCCGGAAGATAGACTAACAAACAGAACTTCTCCTACTTCCCGTAACCCTTTTTCAAAATATTCCGTAAATGTATGGGGATCCGGGGCTGAAGTCTTGGGGAGTGTTTTTGATAGTTTCATCTTTTTAACAAAATTAGCTGGAGTCAACTCAAAGCGGTCTAAAAAGGTCTCCCCATTATCAAAAGTAACCTTCAAAGGTATCATCTCAATATTGTATTTTTCTAGTTCCTTATCGGGCAAATCACAAGAGGTATCAGTTATTATTCTTAATGCCATTTTTAAGCCCCCTTAATGCTATGGCAGGTCTTTAATAGTTTCTTTAGCGAGGTACGATATATATTTCTTCACCCCGAAAATCAAAAAGTTCACTGAGCTTCCAGTAGACCCCCCGGCTCAACCGGGTATCAGCTTCCCATCTAAAACTGATATAGGGTACATCGCCTTTTAAGTATAGTTTTATTTCATGGTCTAAAGGCATCTCCTGTAAATCATGAAAGACTAGTTTTACCTTGCCATCATCCTCTTCTAAATAGCCAGTAGCCAGAAAGGGCACATCTTCTACCGTAATAGGACTTACTTCCTGTCCTATCTTTATACAATAATTGCCATCCTCCATGCGCTCGATATTCCTGGCCAGGATATTTAATATGTTCCGCCTGAACATCTCTGCTGTATCATAATACCATTTGCCATCTTTTTTGATAGTTATATCTACTAAATCCATACCTACCCTCCTAAATACATTCTTTCCATATATTTTACTGCCTTATTCAAATGAAAGCAAAAAATTAGAAAATAGGGTACCGGTAGTACCCGTAGGGTGCATTTCAACGATAATTCTTAATTCTTAATTCTCAATTCTTAATTCAACTATATATTATTTGCTTTTTTCAATTGTAGGGAGCGCTGGTAAATGGCTTCAATTTCCCGGTCGCTTATTTCCTGGTTATTCATCATAAGTCCTGCCAGTCCCAGGCCATGTTTTTTACCGAGACTGCGCAGATAGTTAACTGTCTCCAGTGGCATCCGAGAACCAATGCTATAGTCATTGTAGTCGCCTTCCAGTGCCAACAGTACAGTCTCCGATAAGCAGGCCAAGTTTACACCATCCCGATAACCCAGGTTAGGGCCAAAGGATATCTTATCCGGATACTGTACCAACCCACCCTCCAGGATAAGAACATCATCACGTTCTTTGAAAACCTGGGGGGAAACATCGGCCGGGCGGGCAACGTCACAGACAACTACCCCCGGCTTAAGATGCTGAGGGTAAATGATATAATCAGGCGAATTACTGGCAGCCACAATCATGTCACACAGCGGTAAGGTTTCTTCGATATCCAGGCTAACTTGCAGTGGTAATTCTATCCCCAAATAATCACATATATAGGATAGTAATTTGGGGGATAAATCAACGCCATCCATCAGGACCTGTGCCAATTCCCGAGCTCTGGGACTATCCCGGTCAACCAGCATATCCAGACTTTGTTTTAACCACCTGCTTAATCCACCCAGTTGACCTTTTTGCATCCTTTGATAAGCATAGGTAAACAGTTCCGAAAAGAGGGAATCTAATCTCGGGCTGCTGTTTGAACGGCGTGGATTACCCAGCAGAGTAATCTGGCTGGATTGCTCAGATAACATTAAAGTGCAGACACGGCCGATAGAGCCAGTAGCTCCAACTACAGCAGCCCTGCTATGGTCAAAGCTGATATGCATTTTCCTGGCACCGGCAAATAGTGCCTCCATAGCCATGAGAGTAGTAAAACTATTACCACTGGTTATAGCTACCCCCCGGCCCTGAACTGACCTGCCACCGCGGGTAACCACCGAAGTTAAAGCCCCCAACCCTACTATCCCGGCTCCCAATTCCTTACCTAAATCCACTGCTTCGGCAATTACGGCCGAGGTTTCTTTACGGGGCAAATTCATCATTTCCCGGGCGCCGAAAGGCACTCCAATTAACCAGCCTTCAGCAACCTTGCCAGCTGATGACCTGATTGCAGGTATATGACATACTATATCTGCCCCAGGACTATCCTTTTGCCAATCCAGGAAACGATAAAGCTCATCCCGTTTGAATGATGCAAAGGATGGATTGTTAGCTACTACATCTTCCGGAGCCGGATAATGAATAATAAAAGCAAACTTTTCTGTTGCTTCTTCCCCGGCCTTAAGTTCTGAAGCTATGGTTTTACGACTATGCGGACGGTAGTCGATAATCTGGTCTGGTTTACTATAATCTTCAATCAAATAACGGTATAAGCGAGCATAATCACGGTAGCTCACAATTTTACAAACCGTATCCAGGGCTTCAACAACATAGTCCATATGTTCATAGGAAATATTTAGAGCCGGCTCTAATCTTAAGGTCATGGAATCATTTAGAAACGGAGCCAGGCGAATATGATAAACATTTAACAAAAAACCTGCTACTAATGCAGTAAAACCACCCGAATTAACCAGGTAAGTCATGTCAAAAGACCCGCAATCTCTCAAATCATGAAATTCCAGACCTAACATCAGACCCCGTCCCCGGACTTCCTTCACCGCATCGGGGTAACTTTGGGCTAATTTTTGCAGTTTGTTCAAGAGGTAATCACCTTTGTCAGCCACCTCCCGAATTAATTGCTGCTCACCGGCAAGCAATTTTTCTAATACCGCCTGACCTACAGAACAAGTAAGATTATTATTAGCAAAAGTCGAGCTATGGAGCATACCAAATTCATCGTTCCATATCCAAGGAGAACTGATACATACCGCCAGTGGTAATAAACCACCACCCAGGGCTTTGGCCAGCAGCATTATGTCAGGTTCAATGCCCTCATATTCACAGGCGAATAGCCTGCCGGCCCTGCCTAACCCGGTCTGAATCTCATCCAGAATTAAAGCAGCACCGTAGGCAGTACAAATATCCCGGGCTGCAGCCAAATAGCCAGGACGAGCTTCAATGATACCGCCTTCTCCCTGTATAGGTTCCACTATAAAGGCGGCAATATTATGACCTTGTTCAGCAAATACTTGCTCCAGAGCTTCTATATCATTGAAAGGCACAGTCATAAAACCCGGAATAGGGGCATAGAAAGGCTTTTGATAAGATTCTTTTCCCGTAGCCGATAAAGCCCCCATGGTTTTACCATGAAAACTATTGGTGGTGGAAATAATTATTTCCCGGTTAGTACTGGAGCGAACTAGCTTAATAGCCGTTTCCACGGCTTCCGCCCCGCTCTGACAAAAAGTGCAATAACACAAGTCCCCCGGGCTGCAATCTGCCAGCATATTAGCCAGCTTCAAGGCTTCCTGCGGAATAGAGGGCTGAACTAAACTGGGCAGGGATTTTTCTCGTACTTCCTGTAAACGTTCCCAAATAAATTCGGGATTATAACCGAAGGGAACGGCTCCATATTGGGAAATAAAATCTAAATAACGCTGGCCCTTCTCATCCAGTAAATAACTACCCTGTCCTGATATATATTTTTTATCCAATTGAAACAAACTTAAAGCTTTTTTTAAGGTAGGGTTAAGTAAATCATTACGCAGGTGTGACATTATATGTCTCCCTTCTTTGTGCACAGGTTTGTGCATATTTATTTTAGATATGACTATATTTTATAGATTAAAACCAACCTGTCAAATTTTTCGGGTTTATGAATATGATTTTCTAAACTGGAAATATTATGAGTGAATGAAAAATAAACATAGAGGTTGCGAAATCAAAGAGAAAAAATAATGTTAAGGAGGTCTGTTCAGATGGGAGAACAAGAAATTAAAACTGAGGAAGGTTATGATTTAGGGACATTTAATTTTCTTAGAGCTGGATGGTGGATACTGCATATTGTAGCTATTGTAGGAGTTTTCTACCTGGGCTACCTGTATGGCGGTTCAGTTTTTTAAAAAACCAGTGCTTAAACCAGTGGCTGTAAACGCCACTGGTTTTTTTAATTACGTATTCCCAGCAGGTATTTTTCAGTTGCATGGATAATCATTTAAAGTAGATATAAAATTGGGGGGTAAATACGAGATATGAGTACTGTTAATCCTGTATTGCAGACTATCATGAAGATGTCTGGAATTGATTTCATGGTTAAGCGTGGTTCAGAAGTAGTTAACGAGGTTATTGGTTTAAAAAATCAAGACCCGAATAGTGGACGCAAATATATAGCTTTGTTCCCGGGAGTAGATATTACTGCCGGTGACTTGCTAATAGCTGCAAAATCCCAGGAAGAATTCTTCATTATAGCTACAGAACCTGAATATGTTGAGGGTCAGTGGTTTCAGGACAGAGCTTATTACGGTAGTAAAGAGGAATACGAGGCTTCCTTGCAAGCCGCATCTGCGCAAACCCAAACCACCGTTAAACCTGAAAAACTAGATATGACCAGTGATTATTTAAATTATCTGGATAGCCTGATTACCATAAAGGCTCCGGGAAACCGAGAAAATTTTGCCAGTCTACTGCTGCAGATGGAGGAAATCCTGAGTGAATTTGAAATATCTAAAGGTAGCCTGGCAGCATATAATTCATTATTGGAGGAGAATGAATGGCTGGCCACAGCTATAGGAACCATACTGATAAGCTGGATTAGCCGAAAATAGAAAACAGGTGCCTGCATGGCAGGCACCTGTAATAAATAACTTTTACCACTCCGGCGGTAATTGTTTTAGTTGAGCCAGGGTAAAGACCGGACCATCCAGGCAAATGTACTCGCTACCTACATTACAGCGACCGCATTTGCCAATCCCGCATTTCATGCGCATTTCCAAAGTGCTGATTACCTGTTCATCGGTATATCCCATCTTTTCCAGGGATTCCAGGACAAATTTAATCATTACCGGCGGTCCGCAGACCACAGCTATCTTACCCTCAGCAGCGGGGTTAATTTCCTCCAGGTAAGCCGGAACAAATCCTACATGCCCATCCCAGCCTTCCTCCGGGTTATCAATGGTGATATAAACTTCAGTATCCTTTTCCTGCGGCCATTCTTCGAACAGCTCATCCTTGAAACACAGGTCAGCATAGCTGCGACTGCCGTATATTATCTGAATTTTGCCATAATCCTGGCGATGTTTAAAACAGTATTTAATAAAAGAGCGCAAAGGTGCTAACCCAATACCACCAGCAATAAAGAGCATATCCTTGCCTTTACATTCCTCTACCGGGAAACCATTGCCATAAGGACCCCGAACTCCCAGTTGCTGGCCTACTTCTATCCGGTGCATTTCATTAGTCATTAACCCCACTCTTTTAATAGCAAAATGCAGGTATTCCTGTTCTTCCTGCCAGGAAACGGAATACATGCCTTCACCTACCGGTAGGAGGGACACCATACCCAGTTGTCCGGGCATAACATCAAAGGGTACTCCCCCGCCAATACCGCGTACAAAAAAGCTTTTCACATCCGGGGTTTCATCTTTGATGTCTATAACTTCTACTATTCCCGGAACCAGTGGGTTTTCACAGTTACATTTATGCTCTGACACTGGTATCCGCCTCCTTAATATTATTTATAATCTCAACAATGTTAATCCCTGCCGGACAGGCTACTATACAGCGGCCACAGCCGGTACAAAGGGGTTTACCGTATCTCTCCGAGAAGAATTGCAGTTTATGCAGGAAACGGTTGCGAAAACGTTCCCGTTCGTTACCGCGCGGGTTGTGACCTCCCGCCATCTGGGTATACTCCGAATACATGCAGGAATCATAGCAACGAAAACGATAGCCTTCTTCCCCCCACGATTTTACCTGAATATCAAAGCAATAACAGGAAGGGCAAACGTAAGTACAAATACCACAGGTCTGACAGGTTGCAGCCAGTTGTTCCCAAATAGGGTCCTCAAACATACCTTTAAGTTTTTCTGCCACTCCTTCGTAGTTTGCCTGCTGTTGAAAGGGTTTAAGCCCGGGTGCTGCTGCCTCTTTATTTTCTAATAATGAACCCAGAGCAGCAGTTAATTTTTCACCTTTACTGCTTTTACTTTCCCAAATATAAACCTCCCCGGCATCCCGGATAATAACATCCGCATTTACCGGTTCAGTAGGGTCAACCCCCATAGCTTCACAGAAACAATTAGCTCCCGGTTCGTAACAGGCATGGGCCACTATGGTAGTATTATCTCTTCTGGCCTGGTAGAAGCTGTCTATAAAACCCATAGTAAGAAAAACATCATCAAAACAGGCTATAGCTGCAGCATCACAGGCGCGCAGGCCAAATATAATTCTGGGCTGGGGACTTTCAAAAGTTTCCTTTATCTCTACCGCAGGACCAGTGCTGGTAAAGCTATACATTCTCTCGGTCTGCGGAAATACCACGCTTTTGGGTGGCAATAAAACATTTAAAGCATCCAGCATCAAACGGTCACTACCCGCCTGATAGCTGCTCCAGGGGTAAAAGCCACTTTCTTCGCCCCGGGCCAGGGGTACAAAGAGTTCAGCGTTTTTGCCCAATTGGTTTAAGGCTTCTTCTAACTTAGATTTACTTAATATCTGCATTTAATCTTCACCCCCTATAAGAAATCATCCGGGTCGTTTTCCTGGTAGGAACTTAAGGGTGGCTTGACCCCTTCTACATAACCTATACCGGCTTCATAAGGCCCAAAGAAAGCATTTACATCTTTTATTAATTTCTGGTTTATCAGCATCAAGGGAATGTTTACCGGACATACCCTTTCACATTCGCCACACTCAATACAGCGCCCGGCCATATGTGAGGCCCTTACCAGGTGGTACATAAAATTGTCACTGATACTAGTTTCCCGTCCTACCCACTGGGGTTTCATCTCATCAAATATACAGGTGCGGCAGTTACAGGCTACACAAACCTGGCGACAAGCATAACAGCGAATGCAACGGGAAAATATATCTTCAAAAAATTGATAACGCTGGTCAACACTCATGTCTTCAATATCCTTAACCAGCTTGAAGCGCTCCTCCCCTGCCCGCGGGGATTGTTTATCACCGATTAATTCATCATAAATAACCGGATTAGGCTCTATGCAATCGCCACATTTCTTGGCCAGTCCGGCACTGGCAGCAGTGGGGAAAAACCCGGAATTATCTTTTACAGCCTGCAACGGGTCTTTCATTCCCGGGCAAGCAACCCCTACAATATATAAACGCTCCCGCTCAATCTGCTTATCCTGTATTAATCTAATTATTCCGCGGGAGTCACACCCCTTGACTACTATTCCTATTTTTTCCTGTCCGTCCCGATATTTAAGTAAATCATTGGACAGGTTGTGAATAGAATATTCATTAAAAATTAGCTTCTCTACATCTTCTTCCTGACGGGCAAAAAAGGGTCTGGTCTGGTATTCCTCCTGGCCTTTTTCCCAACCCATAAATATATCTACCTGACCGCTTTGCAGAAGCCGGGCAGCAATTTCTCTGATTTTTAAGGTTATATCCTTCATCTGGCATCCCTCAGCTTTCTGTTTGGTCCCAAACCCTTAACATCTGCGACCAATTTCTGCATGGTCTGCTGAAATTTTCCCCCTTCCGCACCGGATATCCAGGCGGTCTGGTACCTCTCCGACTCCACTCCGATATACTCCAGGAGACTTTTCATAATCGTGTGGCGGCGGCGGTTATAGTAATTGCCACTACCATAGTGGCATTCACCCGGGTGTCACCCGGATAATAGTACTCCATCAGCTCCCCGGTTAAAAGCCCGCAGTACCAGCATAGGGTCCATGCGTCCCGAGCAAGGTGTGCGGATAATCCTGACATCGGCCGGGTATTCTAAATGGTTTAAACCAGCCAGATCAGCCGCCGCATAGGTACACCAATTACAGGCAAAAACAATTACCCGAGGCTGCCAGCCCGTTTTTTCTATAGACATAAAGCATCCACCTCCGCTACCAGTTGTTCATCGGTAAAGCCTTTGGTATTGAGGGCCGCAGTCCGACAGGCAGGAACACAAGCTCCACATCCCTGACAAAGGCTGCTGTTAACCTGGGCTACGTGACGTTTAATCGGCCCATGATAACCCCGCTCCTGAATTTCCTCCAGAGTAATAGCATTATACGGACAAATAGGAACACAAAGTCCGCAACCGGAACATTTATCTATATCAACTTCAGATACCATAGGCTCAGTAGCCAATTCAGTCTTGGACAGGAGTCCTAAAACCTTGGCTGCAGCTCCACTGGCCTGAGCTACTGTGTCCGGAATATCTTTAGGTCCCTGACAGGCTCCAGCCAGAAATACCCCGGCGGCAAAAGTCTCCACCGGTTGTAGTTTGGGATGAGCTTCCTGGAAGAAACCGTCCTTATCTATGGAGAAACCTACAGTTCGAGCCAGCTCGTCCGACCCGGCAGCAGGAACCATAGCCGTAGCCAGTACTACCATATCAGCTTCCACTTCCACCGGACGGCCCAGAAGGCTGTCTTCTGATTTTAACACCAATCGGTCGCCGCGGGGATAGATTTTACTTACCCGCCCCCTGATATATCGAGCCCCGGCATTTAAGGCCCGCTGGTAAAATTCCTCGTAGTTCTTTCCGGCAGTACGCACATCCATATAAAATACATAAGCTTCACTATCCGGTATTTTATCTTTTACCTGATAAGCATGTTTGGCGGTGTACATACAGCAGGCCCGGGAACAGTAACTTTTACCCTTGGTGTCATCCCGAGAGCCTACGCATTTAATAAAAGCCACGCTTTTGGGCTCCTTGCCATCCGAAGGCCGTTTAATTACACCTCCGGTAGGTCCCCCGGCACTTACCAGTCGTTCAAAATGTAAGCCGCTAATTACGTCCGGGTATTTACCATATCCGTATTCCCCGTAAGCTTCTTCCCAGTTAAACAGGTCATAACCAGTAGCCATCACTATGGCTCCTACTTCTCTATTTACATACTCTTCCTTATCGTCAAACTTAATGGCCTTGGTAGGACATAGTTTCTCACATACGCCACACTTACCTTTGGTCAATTTGGTGCAATTTTCTGCGTCTATAAAGGGTTTCCCCGGTACAGCCTGGGGATAAACCATATGGATTGAGGTCCTGAGCCCCAGCCCCAGTTCGAACTCGTCTTTAATCTTTTTAGTAGGGCATTTTTCTATACAGGTACCACAACCAGTACACAGGTCCCAATCTACATACTTAGGTTTTTTCTTAATAGTTACATTAAAATTGCCGATGTAACCGCTAACCTCAGTTACTTCAGCATAGGTTATAAGTTCAATGTTAGGATGCTGCGCCACAGCAACCATCTTGGGGGTGCCTATTCAAGCGGCACAGTCCATGGTAGGAAAGGTCTTATCCAGCTGGGTCATTTTGCCTCCAATGCTGGCCTCCCTTTCTACCAGTATTACCTGATAGCCACCTTCAGCAATATCCAGAGCAGCCTGCATTCCGGCTATGCCTCCCCCTATTACCAGAGCATTCCTGGTAACGGGGATAGTGGAAATCTCAAGGGGCTGATTACGTAAAACTTTACTAACTCCTGCTCTAACCAGGTCTATAGCCTTGCGAGTAGCCTGTTCCCGGTTTGGATGTACCCAGGAATCCTGTTCCCGGATGTTAACCATTTCAAATAAATAAGGGTTAATGCCCCCCGCTTCCACCGCTCTGCGAAAGGTGTTTTCGTGCATGCGGGGCGAGCAGGATGCAACTACTACCTGTTCCAGCTTTTGTTCTTCAATGGACTTCCTGATTAGTTCCTGCCCGGGATCAGAGCACATATATTTATAAGTGGTTGCAAATGCAACTCCGGGGAATTTGCTAGCTTCCTCGGCAACCCGGGCCGTATCTACTACGGAAGCTATATTAGTTCCGCATTCACATACGAATACCCCCACCCGTTTGCTCATCTTCCTTCTCCCTCCTTAAATAAGATAATTCTTACTTCTCTTTCTCTCTCTTCTTAAGCTCTCCGGTAACAAAGGCCTCAGCGGCTTTAACAGCTTTCTCCCTGTCGGTAATCATAAATTCAGCCAGTCGGGCGGTTTTCTTTTCATCTGCAGTTATTATCTCAGCCAATACTTGTGCCCTTTCCTCGTCTTCTATCAAACGGGCTGCCATTTTATCCGGGTTTTTATTAAAGCCTTTAATCATGGCATCTATCTTTTTCTGCAAGGCTGCGGCCTCTTCACTGTCAGCAGCTTCTCCATCAGTTCCGCCGGCCGGTTTGGCTTTAGCTGCTTTTTTACCTTTCTTAGGAGCTGCAGCTTCCATTTCCGCTGCCCGAGCGGGGAGAGACTCCAAATAGCTTATAGCTTCAACAAAGTGTTTGCCTACACCAACCTCTGCCGGACTGGCACCGCCGGCTATGGCCACCAACTCGGTTATATAATAAATCGGTAAATTTAGTCTTTCTTTAAACATCTTTTCTGCCCCAGCCTGGCGCATGTCCAGATTCATCATACACAATGGACAGACGGTAACCAGACAGTCAGCTCCGGCAGCTTTGGCATTTGCAATTACATCATAAATCATTTTGGCCCCTATTTCCGGCCTGGAAGTGGCCAGGGAGGCTCCACAACATTCTACTTTATAAGGCCAATCTACGGTTTCTGCCCCCAACGCACGTACTATCCGATCCATACTCTGCGGGTCTTCAGTATCATCACAACCAGTAATTTCAACTGGCCTTACCAGTAAACAACCATAGTAACAGGCGGCTTTCATACCTTTAAGAGGATTGGTTACTTTAGCTTTTATCTTTTCTATACCAACCTTACCATCCAACCATTCCAGAACTGAAATAGTAGAGGTAAGAGCTTTGAAATCCATATCGATTACTTCTTGTATCTGCTCCCGTAAAGCATCATCTTTACGTGCGGCCAGTTCGGTACTATGCAAGCGGCTGTAACAGGCTGCACAAGGAGCCAAAATGGTATCCCTTCCATTTTGCTCGGCAATGGCCAGATTGCGGGCAGGCAGAGATTGGGCTAATAACATATCAGTACTATGGCCCGATGTGGCTCCACAGCAATTCCAGTCATCCAGTTCCTGCAGCTCCGTCTCCAGCATCTGAGCAGTTTTTTTGGTGGAAAGGTCATATTCGATAGCACTGCCTTCCGCAGAACAACCAGGATAATAGGCCAGTTTCATTTACTGTTCACCCCTTATTTTCTCAACCCGTTCAAATATTTTCTTCACCTGTCCCCGTCCCTTGATTCTAGCCGGAAATAGATGAACCTTACCTCGACTCATCATAGGTAACCCCAGTTCAGCGTCTTTAAAAGGCTGCCAGGTCTTAAGGTTATGCGTAAGTAACAATCCGGCTTCATAGGTTCGGCCAAAATTTCTAACTCCAGCCAGAAATGCTTCATTAAATACGGCTACTTTTTTATCACTAACTATGCCCCTGAACAAAGCTTCTCTCCGCAGGGCATCCATTATCGAAGCAATATCAACTCCACGGGGACACCGTTCCGAACAGGTTTCGCAGCTGGCACAAATCCATATGCCTTCTGCACTTAAAGCTTCATTAATTAGACCCAGTTGCAGCATCCTGATAACCTGTCTGGGGGTATAGTCCATGGCAAACCCTGCCGGACAACCAGCCGAACATTTCCCACACTGGTAACAAAGGTTAATACTAGTCCCTGCTTCTTGTTCGATTTTATTTAGCAAAGCCTGGTCACTCTCGGTTAGAGGTTCCAATTTAACAGTACTTTCCACAAACTTCGCTCCCTTCCTTACCCTTTACCATTTTATTATAAACCCAATAACTGATTCTACTGCAAAAACCCCTATTTAGGTGAATATTAGTGAATACGTGGTCAAAAGATAGTGCTTTTGAATTAATTATTAAGAATTATCGTTGAATACACCCTACGGGTAACCTAGGGGGAAGAGGCGGTAAAGCACCAATGGCGG
>DUMX01000188.1 GCA_012839665.1 Gelria sp. | reverse complement strand
TATAATTTCAAGCCAGAATTAGCCCTGCTGTTTCCATGGCATAAATATGTTAATGTTTTAATGCCACCCACATACAACACGTGGGGATTTGGAATAGGCTTTTACATTCACGATGGAGTCTATAAGTATAAAAGCTTTCCTATTTGCCCGCTATTTATGGGATTAATGCCCGACTTCTACCCAACCCCTGAAGGCGAAACCCAATGGCGACCAGAATTTAGAGATGCAGAGAATGAGAATATTACAACCTATTACTATGAACCTGGCGACACAGAAAAAACCTTCCCGGTTAATTTATATAACCAAGGTGAAAAAGCCATAACTGATTTTAAAGCAGTATGGTACGGGGCTAGTAACGTAACACCTAACCCTTGGGATAATCCAGTATGGGATGCCGGCTTAATCGAGTTAGATAAAGGCGAATCTCAAACCTTTGATGTAACCATACCCTTACCTTGGTCAGAAGACCCTAACAGCGATTATTCAGATGGTAAGATATACTTTTTATGCAACATAGACGGTAAAACTCCTGCAAGTGAAATTAACCAGGAGAATAACATGATGGTGGTTAGGGTAGCAACTAAACTACTGCCAGATTACTCAATTATTTAAAGAGTAGAATCTGTTCAGATTAGATTGTTTAAATAATTGATAAATACCTTCTGGAACCACTGGAGAATTCCCGATGTTTTTGGAAGATTTAGCAATCATAAATGGCAAATAGTCCTACTATTAATGTTTCGCAACCAAAATTCTTACTAGTAGTTTTTTCACATTTTTTAGTTAAACCATGTTAAAATAAAAACAATAATTATGAGGTTAGGTAAATTTATGATTATTGCATTGCCACAGGTATTAAATTCTTATAGCTTGCCGAATTTTATTGATAACCAGTTTTTCAAATTAGCTCCTAATGAACTTGAGCGAATCATGTTTGATTTTTCTAAGGTTCGGTTTGCGACACCAATAGGATTGATTGCGACTGTAGCTATGATGAAATATTGCAAGTTTAACAATGTTGCTAAGGAGTATTATCTCAGAGAAGGAAAATCTCCGATTTGTTCATATCTGGAAAGAATGGATTTTTACAAACACTTTAGTATCCAAAAACCCAGGGGCCAGAGAGCAGATAAGGAGAATAGTATGCTAGAAATTCAGGCAATAGATGGCACAGTTCCAAACCACATAATTACTAAAAGACTTCTTGGGATAATTGAAAAGCAAGTTTCGCTTTCAGAAGGCATGTATGCATCAATAGGTTGGGCTATAGGCGAAACCATAGATAACATTGAACATCACAGCCAATCTAAAATAAACGGATATGTTTGTGCACAGACATATGATGATTCCCTAGAAATTGGCATTGTTGATTGTGGGATTGGTATAAGAGAAGCTCTTTGGAGCAACGATATATATAAAAACATTATATCTCATGACGAAGCTATCAAAGTTGCTACAGGGAAAAAAGTAACTGGTAAGCCTGGCCAAGAATCTGGTCATTCAGGAATTGGGCTTTTTGTTACAAAAAGTATTCTCCAACATAACCAGGGTACATTGCTAATTATTTCGGGTGATTCTTTAGTCCAGTTTGGTGCTTCTGGAGTAAAAGTAACTGAAGTTGGATATTGGCAAGGCACTTTAGTTGGTCTCCAATTTAATCTTAAGATGCCTGTTAATCTTAGTAAAGATATTCTTCAAAGCGAATTCCCAGAAGATAACGATTTAGACAAAATGTTCTAAATGGGGGTGTAAACTTAATGTTACAAATGAAACAATGGGGAACAGTGCTTACGGGTAGAAAATTGGGGAAGAATGTAAGGGCATCTATACTTAATCAAATTGATTCAGGAATAGCGGTTGTTGATTTTAAAGAAGTACGAGTTGCAAGCCATTCTTTCTGCGACGAAGCTTTTGGCAAGATAGTGTTTGAAATAGAAAAACCGACTGAAAAATTGCGGTTTATTAATACTGACGAAAACATTAAAACTACCATTAAGTACGTATTGTCTGAAAGGCTTAAGGAAAAATTCAGCCCGGCGTAAAAACTTGTTTTTAAACACCTTAGCCCGTTATTTTTCGTTTATTTTGATAAAAATTTGGCAACATAGAACCTAACCCTCCCATTCAGGAGGGTTTTTTCTTTTTCTGATATTATTGGTAAGTAAGGAAGGAGGCAGAACAAATATTCCCTTTTCAACGTCTAAATATATAGTACCATTAATGCTAACTATGCCGATTTATCGGCAAATTATAAAGGAGGAATTCGAGGTCACAGGTGCCAGGCACTTAAGTTGTTAAGTTAATCCGGCAGCAATTAATAATTTCTTAAAGAGTTTTCGTGCTGTCGGTTTACCGCCGGGTAGGTTCTTATGCTGTGTTTATGTTAAGATAAAATGGTCAATTCGTGAGTTTTATAGCTTATGGATTGGTCGTTTTTTTTGCTTTCCAAGACGTATATTTTAATAATAAGGTTTACAAAACATCACGATTATCTTAAAATGGAAACCAAGGGACTAACATAGCACTGAAAGGGGGGAAGTCACGTTGCTTAAGAGCAGCGTGACTGTAATATGGACATTGGAAGTAGAATTAAGATGGCCCGGGTATCTGCGCAAATGTCTATGAGGGATTTGGCAGAAAAAGTGGGGGTGTCTCATACTGCTATTTCCAAATACGAGCGAAATATTGACCGTCCCAGACCTGCTATACTGTTAAAATTAGCCCGTGCTCTAAACGTTGATACCGCTTACTTCTTACGAGATACACCCTTTGACCTGCAATGTACGGCTTACAGAAAGCAAAAGAAACTTTCCCAGGTTAGTAATTTTTGCTTCAATACT
>DUMX01000187.1 GCA_012839665.1 Gelria sp. | reverse complement strand
CCGCATCCTTAAAAATTAAAAAAATCAGTGTTAATCTGTGCCCGAAGGGTCTGTGTTATCTGTGTCTATTTCCTTATTAATACACTACGATACTAACCAGAACAAGCAATGAATGGGTAAAGAAAATCAGCGCACTAACCCGTTCTATACGCCAGTTAAACAAATGCTTAAGTTTAATTTCACCCCGGAAAAAGCGAGTCAGGGAGACTCCAAAAGAGGTCAAATGGTAAATCTCTACCAGAACGAACACTCCGGTAAATATTAATAGAGCGATGTTCTTTATTACTGCAAATACCAGCACAAAATAGAGCAGTTCCAAGCAAAATGATAATAAAAGCATCATCCATAATTGTCCCTGGCTTTTACTTCCTTTTTGAACCACCCAGTTAGCCAGAGCCTGGAGCAACTCTCCTTCAAAACTTTCTGGATTACCCCTGATTATACGAACAAAATAAAACGAGTAAAAAAATAATAGGCTCCCGGCAAAAATACCCAGAGTTACGGTCAATTCTTTCACAACCTTTACGATATCCTACTTATATCATACCAGTAAACTTGTGCAAATAAGTTAAAAAAAAGCTGCCTTAAGCGGCAGCAGCTTTACCAACTTTTGCTTAGTCTCCCTATCAACTGCTGACTTTCTTGAATTCCATTATCTGTTTAGCCTTCCTTATTTCATTTACCATAAAAGCGCGGTCTTCAGGACGGTGCACATAGTCCAGGTCATCCACCTTTATTACTAATAGTTCCCCACCCAGCGAATACTCACGGTAGTTAGATTCATAAAATTGGTTTAAATGATCCCAGTATTCCCTTTCCACTTCCACCTCATCGGGGCGGCCGCGCTTATGAATACGACGAATAGCTTCATCAGTATCCACCTTAAGGTATACCAGCAATTTAGGCGGTACTACATGCTCCAGCATAGTTTCCAGGAGGTTATTATAAACGGCATATTCCTCCGGTTTCAGGTAACCGTATTCCAGGTACATGCGAGCAAAAATACGATCTGAATATATAGAACGATCCATAACTGCCTGTCCAACTCTCATAGCCTGTTGATATTGTTTAAAGCGATTAGTTAAGAAATTTGTCTGCATGGGAAATGCCCATTTAGCCCGGTCATGAAAAAACTTATTTAACAAGCGGTTTTCATCTTCAAACATCTCATTAAATGGTTTAAGCCCAAATTCTTCGGCAATAATCCTAACCAAACTTGATTTGCCAACCCCAGTAACCCCATCTACAACTACTTCCACCCCTTTTGCCTGTTCCACTTTCCTTTCTCCTTTCGCAAATAAACCACATACCCTTATTTAAATACTTCTAGTTTTATACAGAAAATCCTACTAGAAATAATAAAGTTAATGCCACAGGGAAAGCTCCGCGTCCATTTCCCGTGTCTAATTCTCGGTTTCTAATATTTGATACGATGAACGCACCACCGTGCGCAGGCGCACTTTTCCTCCCCAGAGCTGGGCCAGGTGCTTTAAGGTCTGATGGGCATATTCCAACTGCAGTTCCCGACCATCCCATTCGTGGTCCAACATCAGCAGGCTATTGTTAGCCCCTACTTCCACCACTTTTATAACCGGTATTGCTTGTATGCCAACATTAAAAGCCAAAGCATTGCGAACTTCCTTCCAGCCTTCATCATCGCTAATATCTTTTATGTAATAGTCTCGCCCTTTTTTCTCGAAGGAAAAGAGGTTTAGCTCCTGG
>DUMX01000186.1 GCA_012839665.1 Gelria sp. | reverse complement strand
TTATAATCTGCAGGATATGGCTCAGAGATTAGATTCGTTTCGGCAGGGCCTGGATTTTCAACCCCAACAACTAGAAGAGGTGGAAGACCGGTTGTATCTAATTTCACGTTTGAAAATGAAATCTTCTAGTTGTTGGGGTTGAAAATCCAGGCCCTGCCGAAACGAATCTAATCTCTGAGCCATATCCTGCAGATTATAATAGATTTCTTCCAGTTCTTTACTCAAATCAGCAAAAAAATCTTCTGATTTCAGATCATTAACTGTATCCAGGGCTTTGGCTACCAAATCATAAGCATTGCGTCCAATTTCGCCGCTATAAAGGCAACTTTGAACCGAATTGGCACCTTCCAGCAGACTGGCCGCATTCGTAATCCGGGTTTTAAGCAGGTTAAGTTCTTCTTCTTCACCTTCATGCAAATCAGCCTTTTCAATTTCGTCAATCTGATAAGCGAGAAGCTCCATCTGCTGCAGTTTATCCTTATGGCTGCGTTCAAGTGTTTCTAATTCCTGCTGCCGCTCCTTTAAATTCTGATATATATTTCCAACTTCTAACAGCAGCTCTGCTGACCCTTCTGCAAAGTTGTCGAGGTAATCTAAATATTTATCAGGTTTCAGGATACTGAGATGCTCATGCTGCAGGTGCATGTCCAAAAGCAGGGCAGCTAGTTCTCGCAGGACTCCGGCCGTAACATTGCGTGCGTTAATGCGGGCTGAGCTTCTACCACCAGGATTAATCTCCCGACTGACAATAAGCCTGTCCTCATCTTCCTCCATTAAACCGTTTTCAATAAGAAATAACAGGCCTTCACTACCTGAGGGTAAAAGAAAAACCGCCTCAGCAATTGCTTTGCGGCTGGTGTCGCGAACCCAATCCATTCTTACTCGTTCACCCATAATTAAGCCCAGGGCATCTATAATTATTGATTTGCCTGCTCCGGTTTCACCACTTAACACATTCAAACCATCGCTGAATTCTATGCGCAGTTCATCAATAAGCACGAAATTACTTATGTATATCTCCTGTAACATACCTACCACCCTCCAGGAAATAAGAAAATAGTGTTTTTTGACACTGAAGGCCACTGACTTTTAAATTTTTTTGACGCGGATAACGCGGATTTATAAGGATTTACGCGGTTTTTTTAATTTAACCTACGAATTAATCAATTCTTCGAACTCCTCTACAATTTCCTTCACGGCTTTTAGTGGTTTCACTACTACCATAATAGTATCATCTCCGGCAACGGTTCCCAGGACATTTTCCAGTTCAGCAGTATCTATAAGCAAAGCTATTGACTGTGCTGCACCGGGAAGAGTTTTAATGACTACTATATTTTCACTATAATCAATGGAGATTACCGAGTCTTTAAAAAGCCTGTGCATACGTTCTCGGGAATTTTGAATGGGGCTATTATCAGGTAAAGCATAGTAGTAACCCTCATTATCAGATATTTTAATAAGCTGCAGTTCCTTAATATCCCGGGATACTGTAGCCTGGGTTACATCGTAGCCAATATTTTTTAAAATTTCGCAAAGTTCCTCCTGTGTAGAAACACGCTGGCTAGAAATAATATCGATAATACTGAACCTACGCCGAACCTTCATAACAATCCTCCTCGCATTACATCCCCTCTATACGCCGTAACCTGCTCTCCAAGCTACTGAAAAAACCAGTTCCTTTTAAATCTACCAGTTGCAGTTTAAACTCGGCTTGTCTGACTTTAATACTATTATCAGGTTTAAAATTCCTCCTGATTTGACCATCTATACAGATAATAGCATCCTGACATTCCACCGGAGTAATTTCTAAAACGCGCCGAGAGGATACGACCAGGGGCCTGACATTAATAAAATGGGGAGCAATAGGAGTAATAATAAACGATTCCAGTTCCGGGTCACATACGGGACCGCCGGCAGAAAGGGAGTAAGCAGTAGAGCCGGTAGGAGAAGCAATAATTAACCCGTCCCCCCGATAAGTTCCGGGAATCTGACCATCTAGAGCCAGGTTAAAGCTTACCATACGCGGGGTAGTGGCTCTTATCACTACATCATTAAGACAATAAAAACTTTCCCTAATTTCGGTATCTTCGCAAATATCTATGGCCAACATCATACGTTTATCCAGACTATAATCACCAGATAACAACTGGTGCAGATATTGCTCCAGTTCCTCTATTTTAATATTGCTTAAAAACCCAACCGTCCCCATGTTAATACCTAATACCGGCGAATTTTTATAAGCATACTGTCGAGCCGCTCTTAAAATAGTGCCATCACCACCCAGAACAATAACTAAATCCGGGGGCTGATCAATATTATCAGCTTCCATTACCACGGTAATATTAAGGGTAGCCAGTTTATGAGCCAGCTCTTGCGCCATTTCTACAGTGTTTTCTTTATATCGGTTATTAACCAAAAGTACCTTCAAATACCTTTGCCTCCAAGCTGCTGGTGGGCCTCAGCAACTACCAGGGCCACCGTTTTTTCTATTTCCAGTTCCGGGCTTAACCTTTTTTTATTAAGAAGAATAAAATATTCAATATTTCCCTGCGGTCCGGTAATAGGAGAATAAGTTATGCCAGTACAAAAAAGGCCTTCCTGGTCCGCACTGGCAATGCATTTTAGTAAAACCTCGCGGTGTACATTGGGATCTCGTACGACCCCTTTCTTTCCCACCTTGTTTCTACCCGCCTCAAACTGGGGCTTAATCAGGCTGATAATATGACCATCATTTTTTAGCATATCCTTTATAACCGGAAAAACTAGCGTAGTAGAGATAAAAGAAACGTCTATAGTTATAATATCAACCAGCTCTCCTAATTGTTCCGGCTGAAAGTAACGAATATTAGTACGTTCCAAACATATTACCCGAGGGTCATTACGCAAGGTCCAATCTAATTGACCGTAACCCACATCCAGAGCAAAAACCCGAACTGCACCGTTCTGCAAAGCACAGTCAGTATAGCCTCCGGTAGATGCTCCGACATCCAGTACCACTTTATTAGTAAAATCTATGGTAAAATCCTCTATTGCTTTCTCCAGCTTCAAGCCACCCCGACTTACATACCGGGGACTTGAGCTTTCCACTATGATGTCTACCTCTTCATTAAAACCAGCCCCAGGCTTATCTACCCGCAAGCCATTTACTTTAACCTCACCGGCAAGTATCATCGCCCTGGCTTTTTGGCGGCTGGGAGCCAGGTCCCGAGTCATCATTAGATTGTCCAATCTAATTTTTGCCAAAATTAAGCAACCCCCAGATGCGGTTATTTTTTAGAAGCCCGGGCCACTTGTTAATAACTGTTTCTGCGATAGATTCCGGGTCCATATTAAGAAACTCTAATAGTTGCTCCAGCCGACCATGCTCAACAAACTCATCTGGTATACCTACCCGAAGAACATCAGCCTTAATATTATTATCTTCCAGTAATTCCAGCAGAGCACTGCCAAAACCTCCGGTCAAACAATTATCCTCTATACAAAGTACGCGCCCACAGCGCAGAGCCGCACGGCATATCATCTTACTATCCAGCGGTTTAACAAAACGAGCATCCACCAACATAACGTTTATGCCTCTGGATTCTAGTAGTTTTCTTACTTCTATACCGATACTTACTCCCCGTCCTACAGCAATGATAGCTAAATCATCACCTTCCTCCAGGACTCTACCTTGTCCCGGGTTCAGCAAACGGGGAGGGCCCGCAATTTCCAGACCTTCTCCCGCTCCCCGCGGGTACCTTATAGCTACCGGCCCTGGTATATTAAAGGCGGTATTTAACATATTCCGGAGCTCGATTTCGTTAGATGGCGCCATAATAACCAGATTAGGAATATTTCTTAAATAGGATAAATCAAATGCGCCATGATGAGTGGGCCCATCTTCGCCTACCAATCCGGCCCGGTCAATAGCAAAAATCACCGGCAAATTTTGTAATGCCACATCATGAAGAATCTGGTCATAAGCCCGCTGCAGGAAAGTAGAATAAATAGCCACCACCGGCCTCAGTCCCCCCCGGGCCAGTCCTGCTGCTAAAGTTACCGCATGCTGTTCACATATCCCTACATCAAAAAAGCGCTCTGGAAAGCGCCTGGAAAATTCAACCAGACCAGTACCACTAGCCATAGCTGCTGTAATTGCTACTACACTATCATCTTCCTGCGCCCGGTCCAGCAAAAACTCACCAAAAACCTCGGTATAAGTTTTTAAAGTACGGGGCAGCTGTTTACCCGTACTTATATCAAAAGGCCCAATCCCATGAAAGCGGCCGGGGTCATTCAAAGCCGGTTGATAGCCTTGCCCTTTATGGGTAATGGTATGTACCAATACCGGGCCTTTCATTTTCTTTACATTGGCCAGAACTGTAATCAGTTCCTCCAGGTCATGACCATTAACGAGACCAATATAGGTAAAACCTAGTTCCTCAAACAATACCCCGGGAACCATAAAGTATTTTACCATATCCTTGAACTTACCTGCTGCCCGGGCTATATTATGCCCAATTCCGGGAATCCGGTTAAGAGCAGTCTCAATCTCCTCTTTTTTACGCGAATAAGAAGGGTCGGTACGTAATCGATTGAGATAAGCTGACATAGCGCCTACATTAGGTGATATAGACATCTCATTATCATTTAAAACCACGATCAGGTCCCGGCCTTCCTGCCCGGCATGGTTTAAGGCCTCAAAAGCCATCCCCCCGGTCAGGGCTCCATCGCCAATAACAGCTGCTACCGAATGTTTTTCTTGCTTAATATCACGAGCCAGGGCCAGTCCCAGGGCAGCTGAAATAGATGTACTGCTATGACCAGTGTTAAAAGCATCATGGGGAGATTCTTCGCTTTTAGGAAATCCGCTTAAACCCCCAAATTGCCGGAGTGAAGACATCTGCTGCCAGCGCCCGGTTAATATCTTGTGTACATAACTCTGATGGCCCACATCCCAAATAATACGGTCTTCGGGGCTATTAAAGACATAATGTAGAGCTATGGTCAACTCCACTACTCCCAGATTTGCTGCCAGGTGGCCACCACAACGAGAAACACTTTTAACAAGCAATCTTCTTATATCATCGGCTAATTCATTCATTTCAACTGTATCTAATTTTTTTAGGTCCTGAGGCGAGCTAATAGACTCCAGTATTTTATACACGATAATAAATCACCTTCTGTTTTTAAACACTTCAGTCCCAGTCAGGTTTTCCCACCAGGCCAAAAAAACGGCTACTCTAAAAATTATACTATTAGCATGGTTAACCGCAACACCCTTACCTATAGCCTTTCCTCCTACGGTAAGTGCCGCAATTAAACTGGTCATCACTGCACCACCAAGGATTAAATCGATAAAACCCAGGCGGGCATTCAGACTTACAATAATTCCTGCACCTATGGCCCCACTTAAAGTACCAGCTATATCTCCAATTACATCATTACAAAAATTAGCCATTAAATCGTTATTGCGAATGATTTTAACTGCCTGTTTGGCCCCAAATACTTTTTTTGCCGCCCTGGCGTTAAAAGGCGGCAAATCTGCTGCAGTAGCGGCGGTCCCTATTATATCAAAAAATATTCCTAAACAAATGATTATTAGTAATAGAATTATAGCCACTATTACACTGTTTACCACCCTTACCAGGGCTTCCGACCCCAGGCTAACCAAAAGGGCGATAAAAAATGTAAAAAAGGCTATGATTAATCCCGCTATTAAATTTTCTTTTTTAATATAGCTGTTCAATTACGCTATAACTCCTGCATACCCGTTAGGTCACCAGCAATCTATTTTCTATATTATTTTGCGCTGGCAAAAGGTTATTTGTCGAGTAAACGCTGCGACATAGGTCCAGCAGGTTTTCCCAGCAGGTCACCCGATTGTTGCCAAAAGGGCGGTTTCCCTTTACGCCTGCTCCACCCCGTTACCGGAAATGGGACTGGATTACCACTAAGTACGCACTTTAATCCTCGCCAAACTGTGCCCCGGCACGCAGTCTAGGAGTTTTCCTCTACAACCCACATCAATTTCTAGCCTCTTTTGCAATAACGGTTTCAAAGCAGATGACCAAATCCTGGCCAAGATTCAAATCATCCATAAGCACTTATTCGCCGCTACCACGCAAGGCAGGCTACTCTGCACCCAGCTTTTACCAAATGCAGGTTTTCATACTCCTGTTTATTAGTAAGTATGCCTCCGCGGATATGAGGGTCATGCCCGCATGCCTTTGCGGATTGCCCCCATATCCTTAACTCCCAGCAATGACCCCTGACTGGGCGTCAAAAGCCAAAACCAAAAGCTTCATCGTTGTGCCCTTAACGGATTTTTAGCCCCGTCTTCAAAACTGATAGGGTTGACTAGAATACTGCAACCTTCTGCCAGATCGCTTATCAGTAATATATTATATCATAGCCATTACTTTTCTTTCAAAATTAACCTGAAATTAAATCCGCGTCCATTCCCCGATTTAATTTTGTCGCTGCAAGATATAGTAAGCCAGTTGGCGGAGAAAATCGGCCTCGGAGCCAAAATTCTGCAGGCTGTCTATACAGGCTTGAACACAATCTACAGCCAGTTGCCGGGATTTCTCCAGGCCAAATAAACCGGGATAGGTAGTCTTGGCATTCTTAGCATCACTACCTGCAGGTTTACCAGTTAACTCCTCGCTTCCGGTCACATCCAAAATATCGTCTGTAATTTGAAAAGCCAGACCAAAATTACTGGAATATTTATCAATAGCCTGCAAGCCCTGCTGGTTTATATCATTAAGTATGCCCCCACACCGTAAAGCAGTCTGAAATAATTTTCCAGTTTTTAAACTATGCAGAGTTTTAAGAGTATCGTAGTCAATATTCTGACCTTCCGATTCCAGGTCGATAACTTGTCCCCCTATCATTCCCTGGCTTCCGGCAGCATCAGCTATTTCTTTTATTACCCGAATTAGATTATCCAACTTTACTCCCGGCATCCCGGCAGATCCAGTCATTACCGCGAAAGCCCCGGTTAACAAAGCATCGCCGGTCAATATAGCATTAGCTTCACCAAATACTATATGGCAGGTAGGTTTACCCCGGCGCAGTTCATCATTATCCATAGCTGGCAGGTCATCATGGACTAAAGAATAGGAATGTATCATCTCCAGAGCACAGGCGACCGGGACCGCACTTTCCTGACTTCCTCCAGCTAATTTGGCCCCTTCCAAAACCATAATAGGCCGCAGCCTTTTTCCCCCATTAAATATGGCATAATGCATAGCTTCGTGGATAACCGGAGGATAAGCATCTGAACGAGTCAAATATTTCTGCAGACAGCTATCTATATATTGTTTTCGTTTCTCTAATTCCTGTTTGAATTCGGCCAAATTAAAATCCATATAGCTCTCCTTTCTATTCGGTAAGGGTGTAGGGGCAGACCCGTGTGTCTGCCCGGCCGACTACGAACCCGGGGGGGGTTAATTCTTTCCAAGGACCTGCCAACCCGCGGTCGGACACATGGCTCCGCCCCTACAGATCGAGGAGTTCGAATTCACCATTCAGGTTTTTAACCAGGCGCTGTACCCTGCCTTCTGCATGTTTTAGTTGTTGCTGACAATAAAGTGATAGCTTAACGCCCTGTTCAAATAACTGAATAGACTCTTCCAGTTCCAGGCTGCCAGACTCCAGTTTCTCCACAATATCCTCCAGTATTTTCAGGGCATCTTCAAACTTTATTTCTTTCATCGCTCCACCCTCTCCTTGTCCACTACCGTAGCATCAACTATCCCATCGAACAAATCAATTTGTAACCGGGTTCCCGGTTTAACCTCCTCCACCTGGCGAACAATTTTGTTTCCCTGGCGCACCAGCGCATAACCCCGACTTAACACCTTCAAGGGACTAAGTTTATCCAAAGCGGTTACAATTACCGAAAATTCATGTTTTTTAAGCTTCCAGTTCTCTACAACTGCATCCAGCAATTCACTTTGCAGGGTAGCTAAAGCTTCCTCGCTTTTTTCCAATACTATTCCCGGTTCCCGCCATACCCGGCGCATCATTACCCGGTCCAGAGTCTCACTACATTGGTTTATCCGGTTGCCGGCTGCCCGTAAAAGTCTTTGTTGGTAGTCCTCAATACCCGCCTGTACATACAGCATGTCCGGTACCGCCAGTTGGGCTGCCTGGGTAGGAGTTGCCGCCCTTACGTCTGCCGCCAAATCAGCCAGGCTATAGTCAACTTCATGCCCTACTGCTGAAATAACCGGTAGCTTGGATTTATAAATAGCTTTTACCACTTCTTCACTGTTAAATGCCATCAAATCTTCGAAAGAACCGCCACCACGACCTACAATTATAACCTCCGCTTGAGAATGCTCATTCAAAATCCTTATACCAGCGGCCAGTTCCAGGGGAGCATCTCCCCCCTGTACCAAGCTGTGTACCAGTATAACCTCTACCCCTGGATGCCTTTGCCTTAAGACCCTTAATATATCTTGAAAAGCTGCTCCATCCTGGGAAGTAACTACCCCTACCCGGTTAACCAGAGCAGGAATAGGCTTCTTTTTTTTCAAGTCAAAATAGCCTTGTGCTTTTAACTTATTTTTTAGCTCCTCCAAATATAAAAATAGCCCTCCAACTCCATAGGGCTGCATTTCTTCAGCATAAATCTGGTACTTGCCCTGACGGGCATAAACAGCAACCGAGCCCCGGATTAGGATTTCCATACCATCTTCAGGGTTAAACTTCAGACGCCGGACTCTGCTTCTAAACATCACACAGCTTACGGTCGCTTCCTCATCTTTTAAGGTAAAATAAGCATGCCCTGATTGTTGATATATCCGAAAACCTGATATCTCGCCTTTCAACCAAAAATCCTGCAGTGTGGTATCACCAACCAAAAGCCGATTTATGTAGTTATTCAATTGACTAACACTCAAATATTCCTTCATGTTTCTCCTTTATGCCCGGACAAAAATCAGCGTCCTTCAGTGTCAAAAAAAATTAAAAAATAATCTGTGTTAATCCTTTAAATCTCTGTTATCTGTGTCTATTCCCGTATTATTCCCCCGATTCCTCCACGCGGCTTGGGATAAATTCTCGCATAGTTTAGCAATCAGCATCGGTCCCAGTCCCCCCGGAACTGGTAACAGATACCCCTCGTTATCAGTTACAGAATCACCTTTTACATTACCACAGCTATGGCCCGCCTCCCAATAAAACCCAGCATCAATAATAAGCGGGCTCCCCTTAATTTCTGCACCCTCAATTATCTCGGGTCCGCCTTTCTCGACCACCAGTATATCGGCACGGTTTACCAAACCCTCCTGGTAATTAGGATAAATACTAACCGGACAGCCCCGTTTAAGTAAAATAGTAGCTACAGGAATAATAACATCAAATGAATCCCCCACCAGTACCGCTCTTTTTCCTTCTAATTCGGGATAAACCCGTTCTATTACTTCCAAACAAGCCAGGGCCGCACAACTGGTAAATTCGGCTCCATCGCCGGACAGTAAACCCCGATTAGCTGGTGTAAAACCATCTACGTCTTTCTCTAACGAAATAGCAGATAAGATTTCCTCCTTATCTTTCTGTAAATGGTCAGGCAGCGGCAATTGCAATAGAATGCCATCTACCCCCTTATCCTGATTAAGCCTGTCAATGCTGTTTAACAGACTTTGCTTGCTGCTGTTTTCCGGCATCACCATTAAGTGAGTTTCGCCCCCTATGGAGGTAACAGCCTTTTCCTTTAATCTCACATAACTCAAGCTTTCTTGTTGGTATCCCACCACAATTATGGCCAGTACCGGTCTAATGCCTTCTTTTTCATTGGCTTCCCGCAAACTCTCCCGAATCTGGGCAGCAATCTCAGTGCCACTAATAATTTGCAATTTTCTCACACCTTAAAAAATATAATAAATTTCAGCGCATAAAAATCTGCGTCGTTCCGCGTAAATCCTTACTATTCTGCGTCTGCCGCATCTATTTCCCGTGTTCATTCCCCCGCTGTTCCAGGCAAGCGGCAAGCATGGCAACACCTACGGCGTTATCAGTGCTTAAATGGGGCTCTGCAAAATAGAGTTTTAGCCCTACCGCCGGATGCTCCAGCCTATCTAACAGACGTTGCCGTATCAAGGAGTTGGCCATAACCCCTCCTACCAGCAAAACCTCACTTAAACCGCACTTAGCAGCTGCTTTAAGCAAGCACTTTTCCAAAGTATTAGCTATAACCCGAAAAACACTACAGGCTATGGCACCAGGAGGTTCCCCGGCTTGCAACAACTTCAGGGCATTAGTTTCTGGTCCGGAAAAGGAAAAGGAGTTTTCCTTAACTGCTGATGGTATAGTCGGAAAATCATCATGGCCCAGCTTAACGGCCAGTTCTTCCATGGATTTACCCGCCGGAAAGGGGAGTCCCATTGCTACCCCCACCCGGTCTACCATTTGACCGGCATGAAGGTCAGAACCGGCCATAGTAATATCTATGTCAAAAACCCCTTTTTGACCGCGGCGCACCAGCAAAACTTCTGAAGTCCCCCCGGAAAAATGACAGGCTATAAATGCATCTTTCGCCATTAAAGCTTCATTACCTTTCAGCCCGGCCATAATATGACCTTCCTGGTGACTGAATAAATAAAGTGGAGTACCAGTATAGGAGCTTAAAGCCTGCGCCTGGGATAGCCCGGCTGTAAATACTGGCATATAACTACCCTCTACATTACGGGGAAAAGCACTTACAGCCAGGGCTGCCACCTGTTCTGCCACTCCTGCTGATATCTCTTTAAATAAAAAAGGAAGGTTTTTCAGGTGTTGAAAAAGCGCTTGCGATTGTTGCAATCCTTTTTCTCCCTGTCTAACCTCCAGTACCTGGCGTTGGTCATTGATGATATTATAATCACCATCAACAATCGCCAGCGATGTAGTATAGGCGCTGGTATCTATACCTAAATAAAGTTTCATTTTGATTCTCCCAGCATTTTATCTAATATAGCATTTATAAAAGCAACGGAATTATCATCTCCATATTTCTTGGCTATTTCCAGAGCCTCATCTATCGCTACTACCGGTTGCGAATGCTCGTAAAACAAAATCTCATACCCGGCAACTCGTATAATGTTACGGTCTATAGCTGATAATCGGTTTATCGACCAATCCCTGATATAAGACCCAATTTCCGTATCAATCTGCTCCAGGTGGTCCAGGCTGCCGGCAATCAAATCCCAGGAAAAATCCCAATCCTTTTCTGCCAGGGTATCTTCTTGCAGCAGGTACTGGAATGCGCAACGGGGGTCAGCATTAACTTGATCAACTTGAAATAATACCTTGAAAGCAAATTCCCGTGCCTTTCTCCTGCTCAAACCTGCTCTCCTTTCTTAATTAAAGCACACACAACCACCGATGATTAATGTTTGTCTTTAAACATATGTTTTAACCACTGGTCAAAATTCTTTTTTTCATCTATTTCCTTGCCAATAAAAAATCCCAGGGCAATACAGACAACAATAAAAATAGTACGCCAGAATCCGTAATTAATAAACAGGATACTGGCCAGCAATCCTAGTATAACGCCTATAGCTTTACCTCTATGCTGTTCAAATATTACACGAAAGAGATTCTCCCACACAAGTAATGCCCCCTTTAACTGGTGCTTGTCCTAATCCCCGGGCTCAAATCATCAACCAGGACCTTAACCACAGCAACCTTCAGGCCTCCTATATCCTCCAGATGTTTTCTCACTACATCCTGAACATTTTTGCTGAGTTCGGGAACACTTACATCCGGGTTTATCATCATGTGTAAATAAACCTCCAGCCCGTCCGGGCGGCTTTTTACCACTGGTTTAACATCTTTAATTCCTTCTACTTTTTTTACCGCTTTCATTATAATAACGTTAATGGCTGGAATGGTAATAGATACTTCTCCTACCAGGGTGCGGTCAACCTCCACTGACTTAACCTTGGACTCCAATTTGATAGTAGATATAAAAACATAAATCCCCAAAATGAGCAGTAAAATCCCGACTACTCCCGTTATTATCCGGTTTTGAGTGGTAGAGAGCGCAATTTCTATATATGTTAAGGGTTCAGGCCGGCCTACCGCCGCAGCTATAAGCAAACCGGACACAATAATCAGCAGCAAATTATATACAAATAGGAGTAAGCGCCAGATGCTGTTCATAACTCCACCTCTTTCACGGGTAAATAATATAGATAACCCCCTGGAAAAGCAGGGGGTTGTCTATTTACAAATTGTAGCTTTATTCAATAATTAAATCTTCGCTGATTTCTTCATCAATTTCAGATGACTTTTTCATAGATACACCCACAATATGCACATTAACCGCAGCAACCGATAGCCCGGTCATGGTCTCAACTGCCATCTTGACCTCTTTCTGAACATTTTCAGCTACATCGGGAATCTGATAACCAAATTGCACTACTATGAATATATCAATTTCAGTTTGTTCATCTATTATTTCAACTTTAATCCCTTTACCAAAGTTTTTTCTACCTAATCTTTCTACTAAATCAGTGCCCCAGCCACCACTCATTGCAGCAACACCTTCAACCTCAATGGCGGCCAAACCAGCAACCGTGGATACTACTTCGTCAGCAATTCTAATCGATCCAAATTCGTTATTAATTTCCGGCTTAGCATTTTCCATACTTATCCACCTCCATATTATTATATACTTGATATTTTAGCACTTAAAACCAATTTAGCAAACAATACTCGCACTTATTCCAAACCCGAATAATTCTCAATTCTCAATTCTCAATTCTTATTATATATTCATTCTTCTCTGAATGAAGTTTGTGTATACCTCTCCCCGCTGGAAGAAAGCATTGTCCAGTACTTTCAGGTGAAATGGTATGGTAGTATTAATATTTTCAATCTTAAATTCCTTGAGGGCCCTTCTCATTCTGCTGATAAGTTCCTGGCGGTCAGGAGCCCAAACTATCAGCTTGGCAATCATAGAATCATAGTATGGAGGTATGGTGTAATTAGAATATACGGAAGAATCAACTCTGACTCCGGGGCCGCCGGGAAGCAAGCATTGACCTACTGTACCTGGTGAAGGACGAAAACCGTTTTCACCATCTTCAGCATTGATGCGGCATTCCATAGCACAGCCATTTATTATAATCTCCTCCTGACTATAGCGTAGAGGTAATCCGGCAGCAATCCTGATTTGTTCTTTTACTATATCTACCCCGGTTACCATCTCGGTTACCGGATGTTCTACCTGTATACGAGTATTCATCTCAATAAAATAGAAATTACGGTTTTTATCTACTAAAAACTCTACCGTACCGGCACTGGAATATCCGGCCGCCCTGGTAGCATCTACTGCAACCGTTCCCATGCGCTCACGCAGTTCATCATCCAGGAAAATTGAAGGCGCCTCTTCCAACAGCTTTTGGTTGCGCCTCTGTAAAGAACAGTCCCTCTCTCCCAGGTGAATAATGTTACCATGTTCATCACCTAACACCTGAAACTCTATATGCCGGGGTTCCTCTATGTACTTTTCAATATATACCTCACTATTATCAAAAGCCGCCCCCGCTTCCATCTGCGCCAGTTCTAACGATTCTTGCAAAGAAGCTTCGCCATGGGCCAGGCGCATCCCCTTGCCTCCACCTCCGGCAGAGGCCTTAATCATTACCGGATACCCTATCTCTCCGGCTACTGCCAGTGCTTCTTCATAGCTGGTTACTGCCCCATTACTGCCGGGTACCAGGGGTACTCCGGCTTTACTAACTACTTCCCGGGCTTTAACCTTATCTCCCATCAATTTAATAATCTGGGATTGGGGCCCGATGAACTTAATCCCGTGAGTTTCACAAAGCTCAGCAAAATAAGGATTCTCCGCCAGAAAACCATAACCGGGGTGAATAGCATCCACCCCTTTGTTCTTTGCTGCTGCTATTATATTAGCTATATTTAAATAACTTTCCCGGGCCGGCGGCCCTCCTATACATACCTTTTCATCTGCTGCTAACACATGTAGACTATCACTATCCGCAGTCGAATAAACCGCCACTGTTTTTATACCTAATTCCCGGCAAGCCCTTATAATCCGCAGAGCTATTTCACCACGATTGGCTATTAATACCCTGGAAAACAATCTACCACCCCTAGTCTTTTTCTATCAAAAATAATTTCTGGCCGTATTCTACTGGTTCTGCATTCTCTACCAGGATATCAACTATAGTTCCATCGAATTCAGCCTTTATTTCATTCATCAGCTTCATAGCTTCTAGAATACAAAGCGTCTGCCCTGCAACCACATGGTCCCCCAGCTTAACAAAAGGAGGGGCATCAGGAGCCGGAGCTTCATAAAAAGTACCTACCATGGGGGCTACTACTTCGGCAGTGTTTTCGCTGACAGTCGGCGTATTCTCTTCCTGGGAAGTAAAATTACCAGAACTGCTGCCGGTTTCCATTTTATCCTGCCTGGCGGAAACCGATTTACGCAGATTAAGTTTACAGTCATCCCTTTGCAGTTCCAGTTCCGCAATACTGGTTTGATCCAATATTAATATTAATTCTCTTATTTCATCAATACTCATTTCACCGTCTCCCCTACTTTGCATCTCAATTACCCGAGCTGGCGGCATTTTAACTACCGGCTGCTGTTCATCCTGCAAATCATCTCCCAATTCATCGCGGGCTGAAATCTGGGAAATATCTTCATGTGTTCTCCCTTCCCGATACTCAAAAAACTTTAATGCTACCTGGGGAAAGAGAGCATAGGTTAAAGCATCTTCTTCTCTATCACTCCAATGGGCTATCTCCTGGCGTGCCCTTTCTAACCCGGGTTCTAGTAAATCAGCCGGTCGGACCTGAATTATTTGTTCATCCCCTATGATTTTTTTACTTATCTCTTCATTAACGGGTACCGGTGGTTTGCCATAGTAACCGCGGACATAGTCTTTGACCTCTCCTGGACATAGTTTGTACCTTTCCCCCATTAAAACATTCAATACCGCTTGAATTCCTATAATCTGGCTGGTAGGAGTAACCAGGGGGGGATAACCCATATCTTCTCTCACCCGAGGTATCTCCTCCAAAACTTCATCAATACGGTGGGCAGCCTTTTGCTGTTCCAACTGGGCATGAAAATTGGAAATCATTCCACCTGGTACCTGGTGTTCAAATACCTTCATATCAGAAATCCGGGTAACCCCACGTTCAAAGCCCTTATGCTTACGCAGTTGTTCAAAATGAGTAGCAATTCCAAAAAGCTGATGCAACGCCATGCCGGTATCCCATTCTGTACCCTGGAGGGCACGGACAATGGTCTCTACCGGTGGCTGTGAAGACCCAAAAGCCATAGGTACACTAGCGGTATCAATAATATCTACTCCTGCTTCTACTGCTTTAATCAGAGTAGCGATAGCTAATCCCCCTATGTAATGGGTATGTAACTGGATAGGTACATCTAGATTAGCCTTTAAAGCCTGCACCAACTCATAGGAGGCATACGGTGCTAATAATCCTGCCATATCTTTTATACAAATGGAATCTGCCCCCATATCCCTTAAGCGCAGGGCGGTATCTACGAAATGTTGTACAGAATGAACCGGACTAATAGTATAAACTACACAAGGCTGGGCATGTTTACCCGTCTTTTTAATAGCCTTCATACAAGTTTCCAGATTGCGAATATCATTCAGGGCATCGAAGGCCCGAAAGATATCTATACCATATTCTGCAGCTTTCTCCACAAATTTTTCCACTACATCATCGGGATAATGATTGTATCCAACTAGTGATTGTCCCCTTAAAAGCATTTGTAATTTAGTTTTCTTTATTTCCTGGCGAATGATTTTAAGCCTTTCCCAGGGGTCCTGGTTAAGATAGCGGATGCAGACATCAAAAGTAGCACCACCCCATACTTCCAGCGAGTAGTATCCTGCATCATCCAAGTTATGCAGTACCGGAAGCATGTCTTCAGTAGTCATTCTGGTAGCCCACAAGCTCTGGTGCCCATCCCTTAAACTGGTGTCCGTGATTTTAATTCTTCCCATTACTTACCTCCCAGCAGTACAACTTTAATAACAGCTGTAACGCTTTGTGTATATATACAAATAGGCTCAGGCCAGTGGCCTGAGCAAATTAGTCCTGCAACACTTGTTACTATTATAAAAATAATACCCTCCTATTTCAATCTTTTTCGCTATGTATACATTAATTTCACTGCAAAAACCCTTATTGAATGCATATCAGTGATACGTAATCAAAAGAAAGATAGTGGATAAATGTGCGTTGTTCTGCCTCTAATTCTCGGTATTATGGAAAACGGTGCTTATTTGGTTTTCGTTAAGTTTTAGGACCGGGCAGACCAGGTCTTTTATCTCATCCTCAGTAATTGCTGATTCAGAGCCTTTTATAACTACCGTACTCATCCCCGCTTCACTGATTATCACACATTCCTCTATACCCCGAGATTTCACCAGGTTTTCCGCCTTCATCTCTTTCTGTATATCCTCCATAATACTCATAATTTTCATAGAGGCTGTATCCCGAGTTGTTTTGCTCTGCTCCTCACTACGGACCAACTCCTGCAAAACTTTCAGTTCACGGCTGCGGCTCTGTTCCCTTTGCAAACGGTACTGAGCAAAAAAATCAGCTTCACTGCGGAACTCAACCGGGGTAATTTCTTTTTCAACTGGTAAGGCAATTTCATCAGAAATGTTATCTGAACTATCAGGAGATTTTTTAGCACTATATGCGCCCCAAAAAACATTAGCTGCTATGATAATAACCAACATCACACCTACAATTATCGCCATTTTTTTGATTTTCTTCATCTCCAGTACCATGAGCCCATCTCTCCCTTCACCTAAATATCTCGTCCAGGCATAACACAGACCTGGTGAGGTGATATATTTAGTAAGGTT
>DUMX01000185.1 GCA_012839665.1 Gelria sp. | reverse complement strand
GCAGCAGCAGTTTTCCCTACCCCGGGGGGACCATAGATTATTATATGCTGCGGATTATAACTACAAAGAGCCGACCTTAGTATATCAATCCCCTCGTATTGCCCTATTACATCATCCATAGTAGCCGGACGGGTAAGACTGGAAAGTGGTTCCGTTAATCTAATGTTACGCAATTGTCTTAGCTTACGAGTCTCTTTTTCGCTCTCTCTTACAGCTACGGTCTTCCGACTTTGTTGTCCCTTTAGCAAATTCCAGAAGTACATTCCGATAATTATTGCAAAAAATAGCTGTATCAGATACAGTATGCCACCATACTTTATAAAAAAAGTATTCATTTACATTTATCCCTTCCTTGAAATGCTTACCCTTATTATTCCCTAAGCAGTATTCAAGGATTAGGTTTATAAGCAAGTAAAAAAAGGCAGCTTGCGCTACCTTTTCTAATAGTGGTTTATATTTTAAACCCGTCTAATTCACTTTACGTCGAGCATCTACCGTTACCAGTAGAGGTTCCTCTTTCTGGTCTACTACGTCCCTGGTAATAAGTACCTTGGTAATATCAATACGTGAAGGTACTTCATACATTACTTCTAGCATAATATCTTCTATTATGGCTCGCAAGCCGCGCGCACCTGTATTTCTACGCATAGCCTCATCAGCAATAGCATGCAGGGCATCGTCGAGAAATTCCAAATCCACACCATCAAGTTCAAACAGCTTCTTATATTGTTTTACTAAAGCATTTTTAGGTTCTGTCAAAATCTTAATCAATGCATCAACATCCAGAGCTTCCAAAGTAACAATTATAGGTACCCGGCCTACAAATTCCGGGATAAGTCCATACCGTAATAGGTCTTGCGGAAGAATCATATTAAGAATTTCACCAATTTCTTTTTCTTCCCGTTTTTTAATGTCAGCTCCAAAGCCCATAACTTTCTGGCCCACCCGGTTCTGGATAATTTCATCTATCCCTTCAAAGGCACCACCACAGATAAATAGGATGTTACTGGTGTCTATCTGGATAAATTCCTGATGAGGATGTTTTCGACCACCCTGTGGCGGCACACTGGCTACGGTTCCTTCTAAAATTTTCAACAGAGCCTGCTGTACACCCTCACCAGACACATCCCGGGTAATGCTGGGATTATCAGTCTTACGGGCAATTTTATCAATCTCATCAATATACACTATACCTTTTTCAGCTTTTTCTATATCATAATCAGCCGCCTGGATCAGCTTGAGTAAGATGTTCTCCACATCCTCACCTACGTAACCAGCTTCAGTAAGAGAGGTGGCATCAGCTATGGCAAATGGTACGTTCAATATACGGGCCAGCGTCTGAGCCAGCAATGTTTTACCACTTCCCGTAGGACCCAACATCATAATATTGCTTTTTTGTAATTCTACATCATCAAGCTTCATTCCCAGATTTATTCTTTTGTAATGATTATATACAGCTACTGCTAAAGCTTTTTTAGCCCGGTCCTGACCAATTACATAGTCATCCAAAATTTCTCTGATTTCCTGAGGTTTAGGAATATCCCCCAGTTCAAAACCCAAATCATCAGCCAGTTCTTCTTCAATTATTTCATTGCATAGTTCAATACACTCATCACAAATATAAACGCCGGGACCAGCAACCAGTTTTTTTACCTGATCCTGAGTTTTACCACAAAATGAACATTTCAACTGCCCTTTGTCATCCCCATATTTCATATTACTTTCACCTCTCTCTTAAAAGGAAAAGGCTATTTCTTACCAGCTTTCTTAGGATGGCTTATGACCTCATCTATAATACCATACTCCATGGCTTCTTTAGCAGTCATAAAATAATCCCTTTCTACATCTTTTTGGATTTTTTCTAGCTTCTGGCCGGTTCTTTCAGCCAGTATACGATTTAAAGATTCTTTCATAGCTACAAGCCTACGGGCGTGAATCTCAATATCAGTTGCTTGCCCCTGCATGCCTCCCATAGGCTGATGAATCATTACCTCGGCATTGGGCAAAGCAAATCTTTTCCCCTTATGTCCTGCAGCCAGAAGAAATGCACCCATACTAGCGGCCATACCTACACAAATGGTGGAAACATC
>DUMX01000184.1 GCA_012839665.1 Gelria sp. | reverse complement strand
TGTTTGTAGATTATTTAATCCGAGAAAAAACGCTCCCTTCGGGAGCCATTAATTTGCAGATTAACACTTTGCTCCAATTATTATATAATTATGGTGTCATTATTAATGGCATTAAGTGTTAAATATTTGTCGGGCGGGGTATTGCCTGGTACCACAGAATTGATGGAGCAAGTATGATACTTGGTTATGCATTTTAGGGTATAATATACTGGGATTGGAGGGATTATTATGGATACTGTAAAAATAGAATTGGAAGTGCCACAGGTACTTGCAGAATATGTTGATATTAATAGTGAAAGTTATAAGAAAAAAATCAATCTAATAATGTTATATGAACTTGTAAAAAAAGAAAAGATATCCGTAGGTAAAGCTGCTGAAGCAATGGGTATGAGGAAAATAGATTTTATAACGGATTTAGGAAAGATGGATATCGCATATTTTGACTTTAGCGTTGAAGAACTTATGGAAGATGTGAAAAATGCACATTTGAGTGATGTGGATTCAGAATGATTGTTATTTCGGATACTACCCCAATTATTTCATTGATCAAGATAGAATGTTTAGATATCCTGGAAGAATTATATAAAAACATTAATTATTATTGATGAACGGAAGGCAAGAAGAATAGCTAAAAATATCGGACTTAAAGTAACCGGTACCTTAGGCATATTAGTTGAAGCAAAACAGCAAGGATTAATAATAGAATTAAAACCATTATTAGATAAGCTTATAGATAATAATATTAGAATAAGTAAAAACTTGTATACGGAAATATTAAAATTAGTACAAGAATAACCGCGTACCGAATGGTGCCAGGCACTTAAGTTGTTAAGTTATTTATGTTAGTGGGGGAGAAATATGCAAAAAATCCCCTTAAGGAAACCCTTCCTGCCATCGATAATATTAACAAAGTACTGTAAGTACATGGATGTACGATGGTGCTTTAGTTTCTCGCTGAAGCCCGCAGGAACAAGGAGGTATCGAGATGATTATTGGCCATTCCAATGTTCAGACGAGTGTAAAACATCAGTATCAGGAAGGTTCCCATTCAGAAGAACGCCTGCGCGCCTGGGTAGGCAATCCGCCTCTCAATTCCACCAAAGGGATTTCGCCCCCTGCTCAAACCACAGTAATACCACCTGTCGATACGGTAGACTTAAGCAAAGAGGTTCAATCCTGCCAGATGCCGGCGGAGGAATACGATATCCCCTCCGAAGATGAAGTTAAACTTAAAATTTTACTACATTTATTAGAAGCTTTTACTGGAAAGAAGTTTCGTTTTAAGGTCCTCAAGATAAAGAATCAGGAGGATATGAAACAGCTTACCGCCTGGAGAAACTCTGTATCCCATTCTTCCAGCCCAAAACCACTTGGCTGGGGTTTGGAATATGATTATTCAGAAAGTTACTTTGAAAGCGAATCCTTGCAGTTCGAATCTACTGGCATAGTAAAAACTGCTGACGGTCGGGAAATCGCGTTCTCTGTAAACATGCAGATGCAGCGGAGTTTCTTTTCACACCAGGAATTCCATTTACGAGCAGGAGATGCGCTGCATCCAATCGACCCTCTAGTTATTAACTTCGATAAGGCAGTTACTTCATTAAGTCCCTGGAAGTTTGAATTTGACCTGGACCAGGATGGGCAAACAGAATTTATTTCTTTTGTAAATCCAGGCAGTGGTTTTCTTGCCCTGGACCTTAATGGAGATAACATCATTAACCACGGGGGCGAGTTATTTGGCCCTGCAACCGGAAACGGCTTTAAAGAGTTAGCCCAATATGATTTAGACGGTAATTCATGGATTGATGAAAATGACCCTATATTCGAACACCTGCGCATATGGACCCGAGACGAAGACGGTAACGAGCGCCTTTTTGCCCTGGGGGAGAAAGGTATTGGTGCTATTTATCTGGGTAGCAGTGCCACCCCTTTCGCCCTTAAAGACACCTCCAACCATTCCCACGGCCAGGTTCAGAGCACAAGCATTTTCCTGCGCGAAGATGGAACTGCCGGCACCGTACAGCAAATTGACCTTTTTGCATGATATGGGTTTAAGATGTATTTATGCGACTAACAAAGAGGAATCGGAATACTATAGTTAAGCGATTTAATAGTCCAGTTATTTTTGAACTGCACCTTGCCAGTAGACATAACAAATAAAACAAATTATTTAAGCAGCCTTTGTTCGGAATTCTATCGGACTGAGGCTGTTTAATTTTGGTTTCGTTTACAGTAAACTTACGATTTAAGTATAACACTGAGAATATTGCACATTTAATAGATGTATTGTTTAGTCCTGCGGAACGAACTGTAGAATTGGACAAGGGCTTTCGGGGACACCCTTCTATTGGTTCAGCCGTGCTTGCAAATACCCTGAAACTCACTAATAACGAGCCATGGGGAACATTCCGGAGTCTCGTATTAAATGAATTAAATAATGGACATCAGGTAAATGTTTTTCTGGTCGGGTCGATTTTTGGTGGTACAGGAGTTGCGGGTTTTCCGACTATTGGAGAACTATTAAAAAAGGAATTAAAGGGCATAGAAGAAATCCGTCTGGGCGGGGCACTGGCACTGCCTTATTTTTCCTTCATTGCGGATGATTCAACATCCGATTTAAGAGCATCTTCGGAAGATTTCTTAGTTAATACTCTGGCATCTCTGGGATACTATCTCAGTCGTAATGATATGGACGTATTTGATGTTCTATATTTAATGGGTGAAGAAAATATGTGTCCAGTCAGTCAGTTTAGTATTGGTGCCAATACCCAAAAGAACGAAGCCCCTTTCCTGGAAGTTTTTATGGGACTTGCTGCTATTGATTTCTTTTCTGCACGGGAAGACGGTTGTTACATAGTTGGTCGCAAAAAGACTAACGAATTAGAGTGGAGCGACATTCCTTACCCGGATGGTTACACTGTATTCAAGAGCAAAGTAGCTCAGTTCACTCGTTTTGCCTATGTCTATGTGAATATATATTTCCAGGACATTGAAGCAATACGAAATGGAACATGTAGTAAATCTATCCCATGGTATCAGGATTACTTCATAAAAAAAGGTAAGTCAGTCGTGCAAGAAGATATTTATCAGGATCTGCTATGTATCAAAGAATTTTGTCAAAGATACCTTGAATGGTTTGAACAAATCCATTCTTTTTACACATCGGGAACGGTTTCCTATTCAACACCCACGTGTTAACTGCTGTAGTTGCGATAAAAATGATTCCAGGGAGAATTACCAATATCACCCCGTCGAACAGCAGAGACCATCTCAAACACCTGACATAGATTTTTCCCAGAGTCCACGCTACTGCAGTCGGTGTGGTTCTCGGGCAGATGTAGTTTATCATCCCCAGAAAGGCTGGGTTTGCCTCAGCCTTATCCCTTGATCCCCGGGTAAAAGAGGATGTGGCCACCCTGGTGGTACAAGATTTGGCTGTATCCCCACTATCATAATGGCCAGGAGGGTAGCATCGTAGCTTAGGGCCATCCGGGCTGAGCTACCATAATTATTACCCAGGGTCTGACACAGGGTACAGTAAAACAATTGGTATTCCTTACGCTGCTCGGTCTCGAGTTCAGCCTTTATTGGATTTATGTAGCCAAACATGTCTTCTCCTATTTATCAAAGTCAAACGATTGGTTAGTCGCCTTTAACTGGAACAAAAATACGGTAGATCCCATCCGGATGGACTGCCCATTACTCAATGCAGAGGAAGAAACCGAGCGGCCATTAAGATAAACCGGATTAGCGGAACTATTGTTAACTATACTATAGCGTCCATTGGTTCCCTGGATAGTCGCCTGCTGTGGTGCAACCTGGGGATCACGGTAAATGACAATATCGCACTTGGGCGAGCTGCCTAAGCGGGTGACATCGTTAAACAATATGTATTCTTTCCCTGCCATGGGGCCAGCGATTACTTTAAGCCAGGCCTCCTTGCGGATTTCGTCCACCATACCGATAGCACCTCCGACAGCAGCCCCCATCAAAGTTATAGCCAGGAAACGGCTGGTCCCGCCGCCAACAGTGACACTGCCGATTAAATCAAACAGGAGGCCACCGACTAGACCTCCTACCATTCCACCAATTAGACCATTAACTACCTTCTTGCCGGAGCGAAAGGAAATACCCTGACCGAGACCAATAAACAGCCCCACTAATCCCCAGGCCAGGGTACGGGCCAGCACCTGCATACCCATGCTTATCTGGAAGCTGCCGCCGCCCATCATACCGTACAAAATCTGCCCGGTGGCTCCGCCAATCATCCCACCCAAAAAGCCTACCCCCAGAGCAATGACACCTCCCCGCAATGCTACCGGAGCAACTCTGGTTATTACCCCCTCGGCTGCACCCAGGGCAGCTCCCATAAAACCTCCAATTATTCCACCAAAGATAGCCGTATGCATTATCACCTGTTCAATAGATTGGGTGGTACTGCTGTGATCCCCAAACACTATTTCGGTTATCAACCATGCCAGCAGCCCACCAATAGCCCCGGCCAATACATTCTGCAATATATTAGACTGTACTATGGGATTACCGCTAGGTTTCACTGTAGGGGCAAAATCTCCTGAGCCCGGGGGCATGCCCGGATAAACTGCTGCCGGTTCAACATCATCCAAATCTTCCAGTTCGATTACAATCTTACCCGGAGCCTTAACTTCCGGCAAATCTTCTGTTTCCAGGACTATCCGATTTTCATCATCGGGCATAACGTTTACACCTCCTGTTTGGTTTAAAACCTCTCACACCTTACCCCTTCACTCCCCACGGTTATTTTTAAATCATGATTTATCCGTTTTATCCATTTCAGGTTTGCCTTGGGGTTTACTAAACTCATTAATTTCTTGGGCAAACTCTTGAAATTTTTCATTACGCTGTTCCCGGATAGTATCCAGCTTGGAAGAGGAGTTGCCTCGGCTCAGGCTCATTTTTCCGGAATAATCGATTTTAACCTCGGGGCCAGTAGGGGATAAATCTACCGAAGCAGTATCTGGTATTTTGTCGTCTGAATCTGTGGACTGGGCGGCCTTTAATTCTTCATCTGCGAACTCATTTGGAAATATCAAAATCTTATCTGAAAAATCCGAAGAAATCGAGTCAAATTCTTCCTGCTTCGCCATCTCTGTTTTGAGCTTTTCCAAAAATGTATTGCCCTGGTGTTCTTCTTCAGTTACCTCCTGCATATCCACGTCCACATCTATATATGGTTTAACTTCGCTATTGTTATGTTGACTTTTATTAACTACCCTGGGCAGGTTCCGAACATCTTGATCAAAATTCTCATTACTATAAACAAAAATAAAGACATTATGGCTTTGTCTGACCTGGTCAGCCTCCCAGGCAAAGAAACCACACAGAGTCCTCAAGGGGTCGAAAACCACGGCAATCTGGTCTTTACCGGGGAAAAAATTCTGATGGATAAAAAGATCATACCGAGATAGGAAAATGCCGTGGCCGGGATGGGTATGAAACCAGCCTACAATTTTTTTATCCGGGTATTCTTCTTTTCGTCTTACGTTGATGTCATTCCAGGTTTCATGAGTAAAGGTGAGACTACTAAATCCTTCCTTCATATGGCGGCCCTCGATAAAACCGGTAACTTCCAACACACTAACCCCTGAATCTATTACCGTTTTGCCTACCAGCACCCCTCCTACCTCGCGGTTCTGGTTATCCTTCGAATATTTCCATAAATGATTCCATACCTTGTGATGCATGTATATAGGCTGATGGCTACTGGCATCAGAATAAACTGCTTTCCGTTTAAGCTGCCGGGGGCTACTCGTATTCACCGTTATTTCCCGGGATTCACCCAGTATAATTTCCAGTGTTTTATCTTCCTGGTTATATGTCAAAATGACCACCTGCTCCGTTAATTGAACTCGATATCAATATCATCCAGGTTGTCTAAATCCTTATTATTCTTGCTGGGAAAAAGCGTAATATCAAGGTCATCATCATCCATGCTGGCAGCAACCTCTACGCCAATCTCCACCTCAGGGTCAGGCTGGTACAGATCAACTTTACCAACGGGGAAAAGGTGTTCATTAGCCCTGGCCCATTTAGCAGCCCGTGCATCCAACGGGCTTTTCGGGTTGTAATTCTGGTATTGAATCATCTCCCCGATTTGTACAATAACATCCCACAAAGTCTCGCCTGCTGCCCAATAATCACTAATACACACTGAACCCCGGTTTTGAAAATTGGGATGAAAAATCTCCGTTTTAATCTCGCACAGCGGTTTTTCCCGGGGATATGATTCACTAAGGTATATCTCCACCTGATGCTGGTTAATCTCTACCGGCCGGTTAGCTTTTTTATCCCACTTCAAACCTTTAACGTTATATGTAACCAGGTACCTTTCCGGGGGATGGGGGCCCAAAGGTTCAATTTTTATATACTTATGACCGGCGGCTTCATTTAGAATTTTTTCATAATCGGCTGCCAATCGGCGTAAACGTGCACTCATTTTATCCCTCCTTTTATAAATAAGGACCAGAGTAACTGGCAACAGCTATTACTTGGGTATTAGCCAAATGATCACCGATTCTGCGCCCATTATCGCTGGCTAAAACCATAATACAATCGACCAAATATATTAATCCGCCTATATATGGAATTACCCATAACAATGCTCTTAAAGCTGAACTGCCTTTACTGCAAGGTAAATTGGTAGAAAGGTTAACCACCATTAATCCCATAGCTTTTTTGCCGATGCTCTGACCGTTCGGCCTACCATCTTTAGTAAAGGCATACCATATAGCCCAGATGCCAGTGATGATTCCAATAAAATAAAAAAAACCCTCATCAGTTGCTCCGGCAATAATCAATGGAAGCCAGGCGGCAGTACATACTAAGCTATCTAGGATCGATGCTACAAAACGAGCCCCAGAAGATGCCTTGGCATAAACCCAAGAGCTACCCCCACCCTGATAAGGAGCAGGCCCGGGCAGGGTATAGGCACCCTGGTCATATGCTGCCGCCATCTGCACATCCGGCAGCATGCTACCGCAATAGCGGCATTTAATGGCCTGAAGCAGAATGGTTTCGCCGCAATAAGGGCAGAATTTTGTTGCCGGCGTACTTTCAGTTCCGATATCAATATCTATTATTGTGTCACTGAAGCGGTTAGGCACTGGCACCTGTGAAGCCTGCCCCTGACAACCAAAAGTAGTACAACCACGACCCTCGTTCCAGCATTGCTGGTGGTGGGGAATGGAACAGGCCGAACAGTATACTACTTCTTCGCCCGGCTTAATCGGAGTTTGGCAGTAAGGACAAGTTTTACCTACAGCATTACTCATAGCTTACCCTCCTCAACATTAGGAATTATTAATACCTGGCCAGGCTGTATGCTCTGACCGGAATGTAAATGGTTGTGACGCGCTATTTCTTCATAACGATAACCAGTTCCATAATATAGTTCACTAATAATCCACAGGCTATCTCCTCTACGAACTTTATGTTTGTATATAACTGCTCCCGGAGTTTTAACTTTTACCACCTTGGGGCTGGAATCCGGGGGAGGAGATTCCTTATGCATCGTTTGGCCCTGTTTTATTCCTATATTGTAGCTACCCAGAGCCAGGCCCATTACCACTACCAGGCCAACTACGGCCTGCCACCACTTAAACCTGCCTTTAGTATCAGCCTCATACTTTCCCTGTAGGCCTGCCGGTACCGGTTCACCTTCGGTTTCCATTCCCGGGCTATAACCAGGTAACAAATAACCGCCATTGTTGTATCCGATCTTTTCTACCTCATATGTACAGGGTTCTATTTCGTTACCTTCCCAGCAAAAAAAGCCCTCTTTATGGGCTACCGGGTCTAATACAAAAGCAACCTGCCAGGGCAGGTTAAAAAAGTTCCTATGAATAAAAAGGTCAAACTCGGAAAGGAATATACCAAAACCGGGATGAGTATGAAACCAGCCCACAATTTTTAAGTCCGGGAACATCTTATCTTTGACCTGGTTGATATAAGCCCAGGATTCATGGGTAAATTTCACACTGGTTCTCTGCCTTTCCGCACCACGGGCCTCAATTGCCGCTTTTACCTGTATAAATATCCTGGAACCTTTTTGCTCGTAATGGCCCAGGATTACCCCTGCCAGTTCCCGCGACAGGTCGGTTTGAGCATAGCTGTTCATCTGCTGGCGGACATCATAATCTAATATGATGGTAAAATCCTGTGCCTGGAAGAGTTGCTTTTCCTCCGGGGGATTCAGGCCTATTTCCAGGCCATCATGTTCACCGCTCATAACCTCATCCCTTTCTATTTTAATTCTATTTCCAATTCCAATGAGTTGACATCCGGCCAATCCCGCCGATGGGGCCATAACTGCCGGAACTGCTCCGAATAATAAAAATCCAATAGCTGCTGCATCCGTACCGGTATATAATGATGGCTGTATAAGGTCTCAGCCTGTTGTCCAATCGGGTTAAAATCAAGTGACAGCAGCTGGCTTTCCAAATATTCTTCAATATCTATTTCATTGGCCAAGGTTATGGAACCAGCCGCTAAAACCAGCAAACAACGGCAAGCCTGGTTTATATCCTGACAGGCAATGAGTCCCGCCCGATCAGCTGTTACCTCGCTTTTTCTTTCCCAATCCAGAATGGCCTCTTGTAGGGAAGGGGAAAAACGACGCTGTCGGTTTTGCAGGTAACGATACATATTGGCATAAAGTACATGCTGACTCTTGATATGTCCCATCTCATGCCCCAGAATAAACGCCATTTGGCAATCATTTAACTGCTCATACAGGCTGTGCGATATGACAATAACATTCTGTTCTCCGGTACCAAAAGTTAGGGCATTTAAAAACGGATCATGGCGGATAAATACCTGCGGCGGAAGGATGTGCAATATGGCGGCGACTCTTTCTATTAGTTGATTGAATTTGGGCAGCTGCCGGCGCGATATTTTTACCCCGGTACCGTTTAACTGGCCGTTTATGTACGGCTCGGCAAACTCCCTGATATAATCCCTGGTTATGAACTGCAACTCTCTCATTTTTTGTAGCTTGTTTAATGCCTGACGGTCTGGAAGATACTCGTAATCCTCCAGGTTAAGTGACAATGGTACCATACCATCCCCAATATCCTTCAACCTGTATAATTCACCACCTATCCTATTACTTCATGCAGGTCACCAGTAAACTCAAAATGGACCATATCCATACCCTGGCGCGCAGTAATAATATCCAGCGGCGGGACCCCCAACTGACTCAAAGGCCTTTGTAGAAAATCCTCGGTTCCCTGGATAATATGGGTCATACGCGGTATTCTGATTTCTTCACAACCGGGACAGCGGGCTTCCTTCTCGGAAAGCTGCCCCAGCAGTTTATAAACCTCTTCTTCGGTCTCACATTTTTCGCATTTAAAGGTTACTACCAGTTCCCGGTGGAGATCGATTATAGCTTCGGGGCCCAGTTGCTCACGGGCTATGGCTAACATCTCTGCAGCCGTAGTATTGGCTACCTGGCGATCCAGTTCAACAATTTTATCGAAGCTTTCATGACTGGGACAATATTCTTTGCGCTGATATTCCACCACATAAGAGTCATGCGTAAGTCCATTAAAAAAATAACCCTTGCCGGCCAGGGTAGGCAGGTCTTCCCGATCATGAATAAGTTTTACGGCTTCCTGTACTTCAATTCCACCAATTATTGACGAAATAGTAGGGGTAGTGGGGACTTTGCCGGTTAGCATTTCGTCCCGGGATAACAAAGCGCAGGAACGCCTCATATTCAATAAACGATAGTCTTGTTCCGTCATGGTACATTCATAGCAGGCGGAATATGGGGGTACAAAAACCCGGGCCACACCAAATAAAATCTCAATGGCACCATCCACCCAGGGGATTCCTACCCGCCAGCAGGCCTGATTAATAGCCAAACGGGCTTCCCGGTTATCCAAACCGCCGATAACCACATTCATGCGGCGGAATAAACCTAACCCTACATCCCAGGCAACATTACCGTTAATCCAGATTACCCGGCAATCCGGGTTAATTTCTTCCACCGCCCGGGCTGCTATTTCCGCTTTGCTGCTGCCTTCATCACGCTCCCGGTACAAAACCGACCGGGACAGGTTGGAATTCTCTATATTATCGAAATCGACTACATAAATCCGGCCAATTCCCAATAAAGCCAGGTTTTTTAATATTTCATTGCCCAGCGCTCCCGCCCCCACTACCATTACCTGTGCCGCCGCCAGTTTTTCCTGATCCCACCAGGGAATGAGCCGCAAACGGCTGTAGCGGTCTTCTTTTTCCTCGTCCATTTTACTTAAGTCCAAGAGGGGAGTATCGCTTTTAACCGGTTCTTGCTTCTCTTCAACCTTCTCATTCTCATTACTATCCAGATCAATATCTAAAATATCCATATCAAATCACCGTATTACATATACCCGGCGGTAATTTCCGGTTGCATCCGTAAAACATCGCCGTCCTGTACATTGGCTTGACTGAGAGTCTGGTCATCAGACAGCTGTTTCCCCGATGTTTTATGAATGAACTTGTAGCTCATGGGTTGTCCATCAGGGCCAGTAGCAGGGAGTTCCATCATTTGCACCAGCTTGGCAATTATCCGTCTAACCGGTGCATCATCAGGTAAAGCTGCCTGCTGCTCCTTATTACCAGTAACATCAATAATGGTGACATTCACTTTAGCCATATATATCCGCTCCTTATGTTTTATTTTAAATCAATATCGATATCTTCCAGGTTATCCTCCGGTGGCGACTGCTGCCGCTCTCGGGACGACAGAACAATCTCTGGTTCACTTTCCTCTACACCAGATGATAGAGCCCGTGCCCGGCGCCGGCGATAATACCAGTACCCACCACCGCCTGCTGCCAATACCAGGATAATAATTACCCCGATAACAATCCATAGCGGCACCACTTTACCGCCTATCTCGGGCTGGATGGGAGCAGGTTTTTCTCCGGTATCCGGTTTTCCGGCGGGTTTACTTTCCTTTGTCGGTGTAACCGTGGCTACCGGAACATTATTAGATTGAAGATATTTCACTACCGTAGAACTGGGTATGGCAAACCCTATACCCTCAGCCTCGTTCATTTTCATAGAATTAACACCTACTACCTGAGCACTGGCATTAAACAAGGGACCCCCGCTATTACCCGAGTTAATAGCTATATTAACCTGAATAAAGTTATTGCCTTCAATTGTACGGGAAGGGTTGGCGACTACACCCTGGCTTAATGAGGACTCCATTCCCAATGGCGCACCTACCGCATAAACATTGTTTCCGGTTTTAACCGCCATAAGGGATAAATTAGCGGTAGGTAGACTCTTTTCTTTAGTTTGCAAAACGGCCAGGTCCAGTTTGGCATCCTGATCCAGTACCTCCACCGGAACTACCCGCCCGTCAAATAATTTGACTTTGAGTTTCGTACCCTTTTTGGCTACATGGGCACAGGTTACTATGTAGCCCTCAGAATTGACAATAAACCCACTGCCAATAACCTGATTACCGGTCATAACACTTACTACACTGGGGCTGACGAAATCAAACAACTGGGAAGCGTCTTCAGCAGCAACTGGTTTTACCAACAGCACTGAAATGCTCAATAATAGCAGCAAAACTAATCCAGGCCCAACCATGCCTTTTTTACAATATAATGATTTCATCATCCGCTTCCTTTCTGTGTTTCCAAAATTCTCTGGTATCCAGAGGGAAACTATCCCGATGAGCTGAAGCCCACTTCGCTGCCTTCAGATCGAGAATATCAGTCAAACTATAATTGCGGTATTGAATCATTTCTCCCAGTCGAATACACAAACTGTCCAGGGTTTCAGCTGGTGTCCAACTACCGATACAAACCCCGCCATTCCTTTCCGGCGGTAATATATTAGGATGAAAGATGCTGGTTAAACAACGGAAAACTGGAGGTAAACGGGGATAGTCAGTGTTTAAATATAATTCGAAGCGATGCTGGTGGCTGATAGAGGGGGCAGGATTACCGGGTAGCCAGATTAAGCCCTTGCAGGAATATGTAAGTATATATCTTTCAGGCGGGTCACCAAAAGCCTCAATATCGATAAGGCCCGAGTTTTTATGTAACAATTGCATTCTCTGCCAATCCATATATAGCCTTTTATTATGCAAAGCCCTCTTCCTCTCCTCGATTAATTTATCTGGCCAAACAATTTTTTTTAATATAACACGCTATTATGACATTACCTTGTCATTAACCCAAATTTAAGCTAATTAATTTAAAGAATGCTGGAAAATATTATCTGACCTTGGATATTATTGTATAATATAACCAGATATTATTAAAGTCCCAAAATTCATGCATTACTGGGGCTGTTTTATTAGGAGCAAGGAGGTGCGCTGGTTTGAATGATGCAATCGGCAAGACCTGTCCATATTGTCAAACTCCCATAAAACCGGGAGAACAGGTGGTATTTTGTTCCGCCTGCAGCATTCCTCATCACCTAGAATGTTGGAACGAGGGCAGGGGATGTACTACCTTTGGTTGTAACGGGCATTCTACCGCGGAACCATCCAATCGATATGGCAGAACTGCTATCGATATTGAAGTAAACGAAGTTGATTCAAGCTCTGCGGTTACACGAACAACATTTAGGCCAGATTATTATGTGATTTTACAAGTTGATAAACATGCCAGTCCTGAAGTTGTAAACGCCGCCTATAACCAATTATTATCAATCCATAATCCTGGTAGCAGCGAAAATAATAGGCAAATACAACTAATTCAAGAGGCCTATGAAGTTCTGGGAGACCCTCAAAATAGATGGCATTATGATTCCTGGTTGGATAATCAAAATATCTTCAACTCGTGGGAAAAACACAGCCCTAAACTTGTTGGAATAGATAATAATTTGGAATCAGTTTCGCAGGTTCGTCCCTGGGTACGCTATTTGGCACGATTTATAGATATTTATGCTTTTGGAGTCATTTTGGGCTTCATTATAGGTATTGTTTGTATTTTTGAAGAAGGTGCATGGGAAATACTGGAGTTACCCTCTGCAATGCTCGGTATAATCATTATTTGCCTCTATCCATTTATCGAAGCATTGTTTTTGTCCAATTGGGGTACAACACCTGGAAAATGGATGTTGAACACCAAAGTACTAAACAAATGTGGCGAACATCTTTCCTATATGGAAGCACTGATCAGGTCTTATAGAGTAGCCTGGCAAGGTTTGGGGTTGGGATTACCAATAGTATCTCTGGTCACTTCCCTTATTGGCTACAGTAATCTCAAGAATAATTCTATAACCCGCTGGGATGCCAATCTGGAAACTGTAGTTATACATAAAAAAATAGGGGTTACCAGAATCATAATTGCCATCATAGTTATAATTACTTTTTTTGCCCTGGCAATATACGGTAGTGTTTAAGATGTATTTAACATCCGGGCATTTAATACAAGCATTGTCTACATAACAATAACCCAGGCTCCGGACTTGTTTGATATAATATGTTGCAGAGGTTGGAATGCTAATGGATATTGAATTTATAAGAAAATTAACTGCGGACAAAAGAATAACTGCTACAGTGCATGCAGTTAGCCGTATGCATGAAAGAGGCCTGATGATCGATGATATCCTTCAGTTAATTGAAAATGATATGAGCCAAACTTAAAAGAGTGGAACGATAATTATAAGACAAGAAGGAGGGTTTAGTTAATGAATTGTTCAGTTTGTAAAAATGGTGAATTATTTAACACCGTTACTGATTACCAGACAAAGTTTAAGGGTGAATATATTGTTGTTAGAAATGTGCCGGTACAGCAATGCAATGTATGTGGAGAATACATCATGTCTTACGCTACCATTAAGCAGATTGAGGATATGATTCAGTCTAAAAAAAAGCCGGACGCTTACATTGAAGTATCCGTATTTGATATGACCGGTTGATAAAGTAGAACGGTGCCAGGCACTTAAGTTGTTAAGTTATTTATGTTAGTCTACCGGCAACCGAAGGTGGTGTAGCGGTTTGCCGTTTTCCTGCCAACATTCGCGGTAATATGGGGCGCTCTCAGCGTGACTAAGGTAACCCCAGTCTTTACGGAGATGATGCACCTACATCTGCCCGGAAACCACAATATTTCAGTAGCGGATTTACCTAGCCGACATATCTTCCCCTATTCATCAAAATCAAAAAACCTTTTGGCTTCACAGCTTATTGAGATAATAGAATAGGCCGTTAGAAAACCTTGGTTTTCTTACTAGTTGCGGAAGGATTAAACTGGACCCGGATACTAGTTATTTTTCCATATTATCACTTTTCCATGCTATCATTGATTGTATAGATTTAGAATAAGTTTGGGGGGGAGTTTAATGAATTTAGAGGAACAAGCATTGTTCCACAGGGAGGCTCTTCAAAAATTACAGAAAAAAGGGCAACCCATGTCCTTGGGGGCACAGATAAAACAAAATGCCCTGCAAAGGCCTGAACACCCGGCAATTATATATGGTGATCAGGTTTTCACATATAAACAATTTAATCAGATTAGCGATAAGTATGCCCGCTATTTTAAAGAACAGGGTTTTAGCAAAGGCGATGTAGTTGCTATTATATTATCTAATCGTCCGGCCTTTCTATTTGCTGTAACCGGGCTAAGTAAGTTAGGAGTAATTTCAGCCATTATAAACAGTGAGCTAAGGAGAGAAGTACTGACAAGAAGTATTAATATTGTGGATGCCCGGGCAGTAATAATTGGACATGAGTTTTTGGAATCATATAAAGATCTGGCCAATCTGGTAAGATTATATGCTCCCGGACGTCTGTTTGTGGAAACAGAGGGCCTGGATATGGAAATAGAATCTCCCTATGAAGATCTTAATCGGCTTTTACCGGATGATGATGAAGTGTTTACGCCCAAGGAAGAGATTAGCAGTGATGATGTGTTGGCTTATTTATTCACTTCAGGAATTTCAGGACCGCGTAAATGTGTAGCCGTCCTCAACCAAAGATTCTTAGCCTATGGTCATATTTTTGGGGGCTACGGTCGTCTACATAAGGACAGTATTCAATATGTGGTTGTGCCA
>DUMX01000183.1 GCA_012839665.1 Gelria sp. | reverse complement strand
GATATGCTGGAAAGCGGTATGAACATAACTGGTGGTTGGCTAAGTATTATGAGGGGATGGGGTTACCAGATTAACCTGAAAAAGTCGGAAAAAGTACAAATTCCAGCATATAATGGGCCTATACGATTTGAATATAGTATACCAGCGGAAAAAGAGGAAAAGGCGGAATAGTCTATGTGGTTACTAATAATCTTTTGTTTGTTAATAGGTCTGGCCATAGGTTTCCAGATGCCAGTCTTATTGCCTCTAATTTATGCCAAGTATATGTCGATAGCTATTTTAGCTGCTCTTGATTCCGTATTTGGTGGTATTCGAGCTTACATGGAAGATGCATTTGACACCACCATTTTTGTTAGTGGTTTTATTGTAAACGCACTTTTGGCAGCTGGGCTTGCTTATTTGGGAGACAAGCTGGGAGTGGAATTATATCTGGCGGCGGTAATCGTTTTTGGAGTTCGCATATTCCAAAACTTAGCCATAATACGTCGATATCTAGTGAAAAAATACTAAACAAATTTGCCCGGTTTTAAAGGAATAATACTGACGGTGTGGTATTTTTATGTAGGAGATTAATAAGGGGTGCGTTAGTATTATAAAAAGAAACATGGTGGCAAGCCTGGATATCGGTACCAGTAGTATAAAAGCAGCTCTGGCGGAAATTACGCCGGGAAGAGATATTAATTTACTAGGTATTAGCCAGGTAGCTTCTTCGGGCTTGAAAAAAGGTAATATAGTTGACATAGAAGGAACAGCCAGAGCTATAGAAAACTGTCTTAACGAATTGGAAAGGTTAACTGGAGTACAGATATATAATGCTTTAATAGGTTTTTCCGGTATAAGTATTGACACAGTTAACAATCATGCGGTAGTAGCAGTGGGAAATCCCAGTTACGAGATTACTCCTGATGATAAAGAAAGGGTTTTGCAATCAGCCTGCAACATATCTCTGCCGCCTGATAAAACGCTGTTACAGGTAATTGAGAGACAATACATAGTTGATGGTTATGACGGGATAAAAGACCCGGTAGGAATGGTAGGTAGCAGGCTAGAAGCCGAAGTTTCTATTATAACTGCAGCTAATGCTGCTATTCAGAATATGCAACGAAGTACCGCTCGAATTAACTTGCAAGTGGATTATCTTATTTATAATCCCTTGCTGCTTGGCGAATCGGTCCTTGTACCAGCAGAGAAGGAGATGGGAGTGGTACTGATTGATTTTGGTGCCGGAATCACTGAGGTTACAATATTTGAAGGTGGAAAGATGCTACACTCTTCAGTTCTACCAGTAGGGGATGAATATATAACCCGGGATTTGGCCATTATCTTAAAAACTTCCATAGAAGAAGCTGCTAGAATAAAGCAGCAGTATGGAATAGCCAGTCCTGAACTACTTGGTCAGGATAGCCAGGATAGCATGGTAGCTATTAAAAATATTCAGGGAAAAGAAATTAAACAGGTGTCCCAGCAGGTGATAGCAGATATAATAAATGCAAGAGTTGTAGAAATAATTGCGATGATACTGGCGGAAATCAAACTCTATATTTCGGTGGAGGATATTCCAGCGGGGATTGTTCTCTCCGGTGGTGGAGCTGAACTTCCAGGTTTAGTCGATGTTATGGAAGATTACCTGAATACTTCTGTACGCATGGGTTTACCTGAAAATCTCCAGGGTCTGCCAACAGAGTTTAACCGACCGCAAAATGCAGCTGTTCTTGGAGGTGTTATCTATGCGGTTCAAAATACAAAAACATTCTATAATGAGGAGAAGGGGTTTACAGGTATATTTCATAAAATCAATTACTGGTTGAAAGATTTATTTAGCTAGATAAAGGAGGTTTTGGGATGCCCTTGGATTTCGATGTGGAAACGCAGCAATTTGCTAATATCAGGGTAATAGGTGTAGGTGGTGGAGGCAACAATGCGATTAATCGGATGATAGAAGCCGGATTAAAAGGAGTAGAATTCATAGCGGTTAATACTGATGCGCAGGCTTTATACCTTTCCAAGGCGGAAAAAAAGATACAGATTGGGGAAAAGCTTACTAAAGGACTGGGAGCAGGCGCAGATCCGGATATCGGGAAAAAAGCTGCCGAAGAAACTGCCGATGAGATTAAAAGGGCTTTACAAGGTGCGGATATGGTGTTTGTTACTGCTGGTATGGGTGGGGGTACCGGAACTGGAGGAGCGCCAGTAATAGCCAGAATTTCAAGAGAAGTAGGAGCACTTACAGTTGGAGTCGTAACCCGCCCCTTTAGTTTCGAAGGACGTAAACGTAACCAGCAGGCGGAAATCGGTATCCAGGGCTTAAGAGAAGAGGTAGATAGCTTAATTACTATACCTAATGACCGCTTATTGCAAGTTGTTGATAAAAATACCGGTTTTAATGATGCCTTCAAAATAGCTGACGATATTCTTCGTCAGGGGGTTCAGGGAATTTCCGATCTTATTGCTGTGCCCGGAGTAATTAATTGCGATTTTGCTGATGTACAAACTATCATGCAGGATACGGGTTCAGCCCTTATGGGAATAGGAACTGCCAGTGGTGAAAATCGTGCAGCTGAGGCAGCTCGCATGGCCATTTCCAGCCCATTACTGGAAACTTCAATTGAGGGTGCCAAGGGTGTACTTTTCAATATAAGTGGCGGCAGTAATCTAACTCTCTTTGAAATTAACGAAGCAGCAGAGATAATTCACCAGGCGGCCGATTTGGAGGCAAATATTATCTTTGGTGCTAATATTGACGATAGTTTAGATGATGAGGTAAGAGTAACAGTCATTGCCACTGGATTTGCTAGTTCTCGAACCCAGCAATTAGGTGAAGGCCATACTCAAACCCAGCAGCGGCGGGGAATAGATTCTCCACCTTCTTTCCTGGATAAAGGTGATTTAGATATACCTCCCTTCTTAAGGCGCAGATAATCAATTTAAAACAGATACATAGCTACCGGGAGACCAGGTGTCTCCCGGTAGCTATGTTTTTGTCAAAAAACTCCGGCTAATACGTTATTACTTTTTGCAGTGGAATCAAGTACGTAAAAAGACAAAATACGCAAAGGGCATTTGGTATAATTTGGAATACATGAATAAATAGAGGCAGGCATAGAATTCCATTAGCACAATTATAACCAGGTCATATACCTGCTGAGCCAGTGAAGGGATATGGTGAATGAGTTGACAGTATACGCCGATATGACATTTGCGATAAATCTGATTATGGATTTTGTAATACTTTGGGCAACTGCACGACTGGCAGGGAGTAGGGTGATTTATTTCCGGCTTTTTGTTGCTGCCCTGCTGGGGGCTATTTATTCAGTTTTTTACCTTTATCTAGCTACGACCCTCTACTACAGTGTGCCAGCAAAAATTCTGTTCTCTGGTCTACTTTTAATTATTGGATTGGCGCCTCAAACTTGGACCGAGTTTAAAAAAGCCCTGGTCTATTTTTATGGCATTAGTTTTACCGTAGCTGGTGCCAGTATCGCAACTTCTTATTTAATGGTAGCACCAGGTCAGGGGTTCAGGTTTTCTTATCTATGGTTGCTGGTAGGTGCCGTATTTGCCATCCTAATTGGGTTCTATGGTGAAAAATACTTACTCCAAAGAATTGTTCCGAATTTATTAAGATTTGGAGTGGAACTGCACTTTGGATCCCAGAAATGCAAGGGCCAGGGTTTTTTAGATACTGGTAACGGCTTAAAAGACCCCCTTACTAAACGGCCGGTGGTAGTAGCGGAATATGAGTTTATAAAGCAATGTTTACCAGAAGATTTTCAACAGGTCTTTGACGACACTCGAAGTGAAGATGACATTTTAGACCGTTTGAGTCAGAGTAGTTGGGCTAATCGTTTACGGATTATACCTTTTAACTCGATTGGCAAGAAAAACGGTGTTTTAGTGGGGATACGGGCTGATACCATACAGGTAAAAACGGGGAAAAAAAACATACTACACAATAACATAGTAATTGGCATTTATAGGGATAAATTAAGTCAGGATGGCAGTTACCATTTACTCATTCCGTCTGAAATTGTGAACCAGGGATAGGAGGTTGGTTATGAATTTAATTTCCAGATTGAAGAGATGGCGGTTTTATTTGTTACAACTATATCTTAAGAAAAGGCTACCCCAATTAATTCATTACATCGGGTCAACCGAGGTACTTCCCCCGCCCTTACGGGAAAATGAAGAGTATGAATTGATTAATAAACTGGATCAGGGGGATATGGGGGTCAAATCTACTTTAATTGAACATAATCTGCGTTTGGTAGTCTACATAGCTAAAAAATTCGAAAATACTGGAATTAACATTGAGGATTTGGTTTCTATTGGTACCATTGGATTAATAAAAGCAGTTAATACTTTCAAGCCGAAAAAGAATATAAAGCTGGCCACTTATGCTTCCCGCTGCATTGAAAACGAAATTCTAATGTATTTGCGGCGTAACCTTAAGAATCGGGTGGAAGTGTCTTTGGATGAGCCCCTGAATGTAGATTGGGATGGAAACGAACTGCTGCTTTCCGATGTTTTAGGGACTGAAGGCGATATGATATATAAAACGATTGAAGGAGAAGTGGAGAAAAATCTGCTCTGGCAGGCCATGCAAAAACTAAGCCCGCGGGAAAAAACGATAATTCAGTTGCGTTTCGGCCTGGGTGATATAGGGGAAAAAACCCAGAAAGAAGTAGCTGATATTCTGGGCATATCTCAGTCCTATATATCCCGTTTGGAGAAACGCATATTAAAACGATTGCAACGAGAAATTCGTAAAATAGAATAACAAAATAGAACGGGAATAGATAATGCTGCCTCTTTCCTAGAATAATTTTTCTGCTTTTAGTAAATAATTTAAAAAAGATTATAAGAAGAGGGGAAGGGGTGAATCAGGATTAACAAAGTACAAATCTGTGGTGTAAATACATCCAAACTACCAGTGTTAAAAAACGAAGAAATGCGTAAGCTCTTTAAAGCCATGCAAGCTGGCGAAACTCAGGCCCGTGAGACGTTGATTCAGGGCAACCTCAGGTTAGTACTAAGCGTTATCCAAAGGTTTAACAATCGAGGCGAATATGTTGATGACCTTTTTCAGGTCGGCTGTATCGGGCTTATTAAATCAATAGACAATTTTGATTTAAGTCAGAATGTTCGTTTTTCCACCTATGCAGTCCCTATGATTATTGGTGAGATAAGAAGGTATTTGCGGGATAATAATGCCATCCGAGTTTCCAGGTCCTTGCGAGATATAGCCTATAAAGCCCTGCAGGCCAGAGAACAAATGGTATCTGATAATTCAGCGGAACCAACCGTAATGCAAATAGCAGAGCACCTCGATGTTCCTCGTGAGGAAGTGGTATTTGCCCTGGATGCTATCCAAGAACCAGTATCGTTGTTTGAACCTATTTACAATGATGGGGGTGACCCCATTCTGGTTATGGACCAGATTAGCGATGATAAGAATACTGACCAGCAGTGGTTGGAAGGAATAGCAATTAAGGAAGCCATGAAAAAACTAAATGATAGGGAAAAGCATATAGTAAACCTGCGATTTTTTGCAGGCAAAACCCAGATGGAAGTAGCCGAAGAAATAGGAATATCCCAGGCTCAAGTCTCCAGACTGGAGAAAGCCGCATTAAAGCAACTGAAGAAACATATGTGATTCCGCGGCTTCCGCGTCTAATTATTCATTCGAATGCATATTTATTACTTTTTGCAGTGGAATCAGAATAAAAATTTAAAATTCCTAATTCTTTAAGGGGGATTCAGGTATGGGACGTAGGCTTTTAATTATTTTGCTGATAGGGGTAATATTGACCCTTTTGATACCAGTAACCAGCAAGTACTATTCACTGGAGCAAGCCTTTACCCCGGACAATCTAATTAGAGTGAACTCACTACAGGGCGTTTTGGGAATTGTGTG
>DUMX01000182.1 GCA_012839665.1 Gelria sp. | reverse complement strand
TAGATGCGGGTATTATGTTGCTGACTTTAAATCGTCCGGATAAACTAAATGCTGTAAACCACACCATTTGGGTGAAAAACACCACTCATCAATGATAAGTGGTGTTTTGCCCTGGTCAATTCCCGGTATTTATTAATTATTCTAACTTATTAGTCCTGGTCCAAATATTCATTTTTTGCGCCTCTTTGATTAATTCATCCCGAAAATCCGGATGAGCTATAGAAATCAACTCTTCCGCCCTCCACCACGTAGGTTTAGCTCTTAAGCGTACTGCACCATATTCAGTTACAATATAGTCTACCATCTGGCGACAAATAGTAGTAATAGAAGCTGGTGCAAATGTTGGAACAATACGAGACTTTAAGTTCCCTTCTTTATCCGTGTAAGTCGAAGGTAAACAAATAAAACTTTTGCCACCTTTAGACCACTGCGCTCCCATAACGAAATCCCACATGCCTCCATTACCTGAAATCTGAACGGTATCATTACTTTCACCATTTACCTGTGAGTAAAGGTCAACTTCAACTGCACCGTTAATGGAAATGAAGTTATCCAATCCGGATATAACCCTGGGATCATTAGTATAGTCAACCGGGTAAGAAGCACAAACTGGATTATTATCCATAAAATCATACATACGTTGACTACCAATAGCAAAGGTATAAGCTACCCTGCCCCGATCAAAGTTTTTGGCCATGCCGTTCATGCGACCAGCCTCAATCATATCAACATAAGCATCAACAAACATCTCCGTGTGCCCGCCCAGATTTTTCAGGTCTGATTCAGCAATAGCTGTACCTAGCGCTCCAGGCATACCACCAATACCAAGCTGTACGCAACAGTTATCATGGATGTACTCCATCAGGTGGTTAGCGATGGCCACATCAATCTCGGTAGGTTTAATCCCAGGTAAGTCAGGTAGTTTCTGATCATCTGGAGCTTCTACGATAAAATCTACCATGCTAATATGAACTGATTCTTCTGCTCCTCCCAGACAAAGGGGTTGGTTTTCATTTACTTCAACTATTACTGTATCCGCCATTTGCATATTAGCCAGGGTTTCCGAATTCTGAGGTCCCAGGTTAAAATACCCGAATTTATCCATAGGGGTAACCTGAGCAATAGCCACATTACGGTGGGGCGCAACCTCGTCACGATAAAGACGACAAGCATCGTGATACAAAATGGGGCTATAGTAACATAACCCATAGGACTGTAATATGCGGGAAACTTTACTGAATTGCCAATCATTGTAGATGAAACTTTCTTTTACTTTTGCAACTTCTGGTACTGGTGGTACGGTGACTGCGCAGTAAACTTGGACATCCTTGAGATCAGTCCTTTTAGCCAAAGCCTGATCACAGACTACCGGCTTACCGCAAAAAAAGGCATAATCAACGATATCTCCTGATTTTACGACCTTTACTGCTTCTTCCGCACTTACTAGTTTACGTTTGTACTCTTCTCTATACATTCTTTAAACCCCCTTAAAATATTCCCCACCTATAAAATACAGACAGGGTAAATACTTCCCCTCAATATATATTATAGCTTAAATTACTATATATGTATTAATAAAAAAATTTAAAATGAATAGTCTCTAACCCCCAATACTGTAGAACTCATGGCTATCAGTTAATGGCATTCAGCCCATTATAACTATGGTATTATCTATATAATTCCACCGTTTTTTAGAGAAATTATATCTTCGCTGCTGTATCCCAGAAGGGATAAAATCTCATCATTATTCTCTCCCAGTTTGGGAAAACTGGTATGGATATCTTCAGGTCCATGGGAAAGTTTTATAGGTACTCCGATTAAGGGGAAATCTTTACCCGATCCTTTGAAATCCTTCACCCAGTGAACCATCTTTCTCTCCTGCATCTGAGGGTGGTTTACAACTTCATCCACTTCCAATACAGGAGTAAGTTGCACATTATGGCCAGCAAAAAATTCTACCCACTCATCCCGGGTTCGGGTAAGAAAAACTTCTTGAATACCCTGGTATATTTCTTCTTGCCTTTCCATATCCCCTTGCAGACTTACGTATTCACTTTTGCTCATCATATTGCAGAATTCTTCCCAGGATTTCGTTTCGATTGCTCCCAAACTTAGATACTTATCATCTTTTGTTCGGTAAATGTTGTAATAAGCATTATTTCCGGGCATGACTTTATCCCCTCGCTGCGCAAGCTCACCCGTACCCGCCCACTGAGCTAAAACCTCAACCATAAAAGTTAAGGCTCCATCTACCATAGCTATTTCACAAAGCTGCCCCTGACCCGTTTTCTCTCGTTGGTACAAGGCCAGCATTATACCCAGGGCGGCATACAAGCCCCCTCCAGCCAGTGCTGCTACTGAAATAGGAGAATGTTGGGGCATATTATCTTTATCCCGCATAAGGCTCAACATACCTGACATACTCCGGAAATTTAGGTCGTGGCCACTCAGGTCCCGCATAGTGCCGGTCATTCCATAAGCACTTAAGCTGCAGTAGATAATACCCGGGTTAATTTTTTTTAGCACCTCATAACCTAATCCTAAACGCTCCATTACACCAGGCCGAAATTGGTCAATTACTACGTCACTAACCTTAACCAATTTCATAAATATGTCCTTGCCTTCCTGCGGACGCAGATTAAGGGTGATACTCTTCTTATTACGGTTCACCATATAAAACTGGGTACCTGCTCCTTCCAGAAGAGGCGGCTGGTAACGTAATATATCGCCACCTGCAGGATTTTCTACCTTTATTACCTCGGCCCCAAAATCAGCCAATTGTTGCGAGCAAAAGCCTCCGGTTATTCCCCGGGATAAGTCCAAAATTCTGATTCTTTGTAATGGTAGTGGCACAAATATCTCTCCCTCTTTTTAGTAGTTTTACATTACTTCGCCGATTCCGCCTTAAAACCTGCCTTAGCAGTTAAGTGCATTAAATAGCGCAATCTGGAAATAATCTATATATCCCATTCGAAAAAACAAACACGGGATGAGGGGGAGGGATGAGGAGTAACGGGCGAGGGGTACTTGTAGGGGCAGACCCTCGCCGGCACTCAGCGGCTATAAATAAGCAATGCTATCAAATCAAGATTGAGCTGAGTATCGAGCTGCCCAGCCGAGCCTAAAATTTTAGGTGCCTAGTTATAGGGGGTTTATTAACAGAAGGGATCGTAATATGTTAGGGCAGATATATAGATTTGTTATTGTGGGACTGTTAAATACCGGCATTGATTTTGCTGTATTTAACTTGCTTATTTCTGCAAGCGGCATTAGAACCGGCCCGGGTTTACTATTAATAAATATCACCGCCGTTTTAGTCGCTATAGTTAACAGCTACATTTTAAATCGCATCTGGACCTTTAAATCCAGTGACCCTAATTACACGGCTCAGCTACCCAAGTTTCTTACGGCTTCCCTAACTGGAATGATTATCAATACTGTAACCGTCGGGCTCGTACCCTTACTATTATGGCCTGGAACTGCTCCCACCAGTTCGGCGCTCAATGTCGCAAAGTTACTGGCTGCCATCCTATCAGCCAGCTGGAACTTTATAAGTTACCGCCACTGGGTATTTAAAAAATACGATAGCGCAGCTAAGTTCCCCCCTTACCAGCCCGGTCTTATTAGTATTGTTATTCCGGCTTATAACGAGGCTCTCCGCCTTCCGGAACGCTTACAGAACCTGGCATCAACCCTCCCGTCTTCGTTTCCGGTGGAAATAATAGTGGTCGATGATGGCAGCACCGATACAACGGCAGCGATAACCCGGCATATAGCTGAAACCTTTCCCCAGATTTCCTGTATTTCCTATAAGCGTAATCGGGGTAAAGGGAAAGCGGTACGCACCGGGATGCTAGCTGCCCGGGGGGAGTTTTTAATTTTCGCAGATGCTGATAATACTTTTACTCCCAGGCATATTGAATCTCTAGTAGCCAAATTGAAAGCAGGAAACAGTATCGCCATCGCCTGCCGTCATGGAACAAATGGCCAACGTATAGAAGGCGAATCCTGGCTAAGACATCTAATGGGCAAATGCTTTAATCAGCTGGTACAGGCTATCTTACTTCCTGGTATAAAGGATAGCCAGTGCGGTCTAAAAGGGTTTCATTATCAAGCCGCCCAGGAAATCTTTTGCCGCCAGCACCTTAATGGCTTTGCTTTCGATGTAGAAATATTGACATTGGCTCGGGCTCTAGGATATGAAATTGCTGAACTGGAGGTTAAGGCGATTGATTGTAATGGCAGTCGGGTTAACCCATTGCTGGCTCCTGTCCAAATGCTGGTAGACCTCTTTCGGGTAAGAAACGCCTTATTTTTTAATACTTATGCGCTTCCTGGCGGTAATCGGGACATACTTAGAAGTGGCCTCCTGCTTGGGGTCTTTATTGTCGCGCTGGGGCTGCGCCTACCCTGGTTGTGGGAAATACCCCGGTTTATAGATGAGCTAAAAGAGGTAAGCCTGGCTTACCTGATATACACAGGGCAGCTTTTACCCCTGCATAATGCTGCCCAGGACATAGGTGCCATGCATAATTATATCCTGGCAGGTATATTTAAGATTCTGGGACCGAGCATTTACCTGCCTCGATTTTATGTGGCAATAACTGCAGCCCTTACTGTTCCCCTGCTTTATCATTTGGGTACGCGGCTCTATGGGCGCCGGGTTGGTTTGCTGGCTGCGGCTTTACTACTATTTAACGGTATGCACATCCTGGTAACTCACATGGCCTGGTCTAATTGTACTACTCCCTTCTTTTTTACCCTGGCCTTGATTGCCACCTTAAATGCTGAAGAGAAAAAAAGTGGGCCCTGGTTAGTTATCGCCGCCCTGCTCTGGGCGGCTACTCTCCAGACCCACTCGTCTGCCATTATATATGTAATAGCTGCCGCTATTTACCTTTTGCGGCCCTCGTTTCGTCAACAAACCGGTATTCAACTGCGTTGGTATTCGACTGCTGCTCTGACACTGCTGGGTGGTTATGCCAACATGATATATTTTAATATTATTTCCCGAGGAGGTAGTTTACGCTGGCTGGGCCACAAATCTTACGCACTGGAGCAGAACCCCGGGTTAATCTCTTACCTGAAGAACCTGCATAACATGCTGGTGGAACTCGGACGTACTTTAAGTTCCACTTATAGTAGCCATGACCACCTGCTACAATATCTAACTCATCCCCTGTTTAGTTTGAGCTTAGTACTGTTACTGATGGGAACTGTTCTGGCCTGGAAACAAAAAAAGACTTTACCTTTATGGATGATAGCTGCCGGGTTTTTAATTATACCGATTTTAAATCAACGCTACAGTTTTTTTCTGGCTACCCGCTATATCATGCCCGTCTTTATCTGCGGCCTTCTCCTTATGGCTGCCGGAGCAATATATGTTTACGACCGGACTATTAGTAGTATAAAAACCAGGAGAGCTTTTCAAGCCACAGCCATAACTACTGCCGCATTACTGGTATGTCTTCAGTTTGTTCCTTATTATAATTACTGCCGCAGTAAAGAAGTCACTAATGAGTCTAACCGCCTGGCCCTTGATTTAGTGACCCTTACCCAACAGCTTGCTTCACAAGCCGATACCCTGATTTTACTGGACCAAAAATTACCACTAGAAAACAAGCCCTTACCCTACCTGCTGACTATTGGTCAGCAACCCTACCAGGAAAGCAGTTTTGATTCGTGGCCTGATTTAGTGGATGGAAGCGGAAGATTTATCGCAATCCTCAGTGATGAGAACTATAAGAAGTTATCCTCCTCCATAAAGGGGAGTCGGGTAAGTTCATTTACCTGCACCGTTACCTTACCCCAACCCGCCAAAGAAGAGCGGAAAGTACATGTGGTATTTACTCGCTAAGGATTTCTACACCGTCTTCTGTTACCCGCACAGTATGTTCCCACTGTGCCGAAAGGGACCCATCTGCGGTAACAGCCGTCCAATTGTCCTCCAATACCTTACATTCATAAGACCCGACATTAATCATGGGCTCAATGGTTAAGACCATATTGGGAATTAATACCATGCCAGAGTCCCTTTCCCCAAAATGCTGAACAAAAGGCTCTTCATGAAACTCCACTCCAATCCCGTGCCCGCCAAAATCCTGTACTACAGAATAACCGTACTTACGAGCATGCTGTTCTATGGTATAGCCAATATCGCCCACCCGATTAAAAGGACGTACCTGTTCAATCCCCAGATACATGCATTCCCGAGCTACTCGCACCAGTTCCCGGGCCTCGGCCGAGGGGTTACCAACCAGGTACATACGACTGGTATCACCATAATAACCGTCAAGAATACAGGTAACATCCACATTTAAAATATCTCCATCTACCAGTACCCGCTCTTCCGGTATGCCATGACATACAACCTCATTTACAGAGGTGCAAACACTCTTAGGATAACCGTTATAATTCAAAGGTGCAGGAATCGCCCCGTGGGCTATAGTATATTCATGCACCCGGGTATTTATCGCTTCGGTTGTTATTCCCGGGACAATAAAATCCTGCAGTCCATCGAGAATTTCCCGACTTAACTGGCAAGCTCGACGTATTCCTGCTATTTGCTCTTCAGTTTTAATAATACTACGAGGAGGGATTATGCAGCCTTTTTTCTTCAACTCCTCCAGACGTACATCTATCTCCAGGTGACATTTTTTGTATTTTTTGCCACTACCACACCAACAAGCCTCATTACGAGATAATTTCTTCAAGTCAATACAACTCCCAAAATTATTTATACTTTCCAGCCGCCATCCAGACCAAGAACCTGACCATTAATATAAGATGCCGCCGGAGATAATAGAAAAAGGCAAGCAGATGCTACATCATCAGGACTGGCCAGACGACCCAAAGGTATATCTTCGCTCAGGACTGCCCGTTCATCATTATCCAGTTCCTGTATTAGCATATCAGTTTCTACCGGCCCGGGTGCAACTACATTTACATTAATACCGGAAGGTCCCATTTCAGCAGCCAAAGACCTGCTAAAAGCAATAAGGCCTCCTTTGGAAGCAGCATAAACTGATTCACAGGAAGCCCCCCTCAAGCCCCATATAGAGGCTATATTAATGATACGCCCGTACCGATTCCGGACCATAGCAGGTAAAGCTCGACGACAACATAGGAACGCACTTTTCAGATTAATATCCATTACCTGCTGCCACTCTTCTTCCCTGGTTTCCGTAACTAATCGTTTTAATGAAATGCCAGCATTATTAACCAATAAATCTACACTGCCCCATTTAGCCTCAATCCGGGTAAACATATCCTCAACCTCATGGCTCTGGCTGACATCAGCCTGAACTGCCATTACCTGATATCCCTGTTCAGTTAGCTCCGCCAATAGTTGCATAGCTTTCTGCTCCGAAGAGAAGTAATTAATTACGGTACGGGCACCAGCAGCAGCAACACTACGAGCAATTTGAGCACCAATTCCCCGGCTCGATCCAGTTACCAGGCAAATATGCCCCTCTAAATATTTTAACAAACACTACTCCTCCCTGCAGTAAGCGCTTTTAATACTATAACATACTCGACTTCCAATTCCATTCCAGACATAATAAAAGACCTTTTACAAGCTCTAGCTTATAAAAGGTCTTTGTAAATAAAGTAAGGTGGCGGAGAACAACCAAAGGTAACTGGCATAAACCCCATCCATTTTAAGAGTTTTCTTAAAGAACCACCTGATACACCACAAAATTCTAAAAAATTATCGTTAGAAACTACAGTCAAACCTGACAACTTCAACCCAATGACATCTGAATCCTAAGACTAACTATGCTTAAGTTCTCCGCCACCGTAATTTTATTATATGCGCTTTTTCCGAAAAATACAATCATCTGGAGGATAATAAATATAGGTATTTTTTCCCTTGAGCCACCCTCCGTTCAGCATGACAGGCCTTAACTTAATGATGTGTTCCTTCCACTACTTTTACACCTTTGGACTCCAGGTTTTTCTTTATTTCTTCAACATGGGGGCAAGCTGGATAAGTACCCTCTAATAGCATACAGGAAGAAAGGTGAACTACATCCAGGCCATATTTTTTCAGGTTGTCAACCAGGCGCGATATTCTTCGCCCCGGGCAACCCCCACAGGTGAAAAAGCCAACAATTTCAGCATCTGGGCCATAGTCTTTAAAATGTATTTTTCGCCGGTTAAAAGCCTTAAAACATGCTACTCCAGGGCATACTTCAGACACTGTTTCACACCTAACTACTGCTATCCGGGATCCGCTTTTATCCGATTTTTCGCCTATAATACCCAGGTACTTATCCCGGCTATGTTGTACATCTGCTGCCTCTATCTTGGTTCTGCCATTACTATTAACCTCATGCTCAACTGCTTTTTTGGCCATATCTCTAACAAATCTTGGAACCCGAGCCAGCTCCTGAAGTGCTTCCTCGGTCCAGTGCATAATTCTTTCCCTCCCCTTGCTACTCCTCACGCTTAACTTTTACTATTACTTCATTAAGATTTAATCATAGTAAGTATCATCTTAAATCGCTTTATTGCATTCAAGGCATGGGGTTCATCAGCAGGCATAATTATCATTTCCCCTGCCTGTAGAATATATGGTTGCCCGGAAATAATGATTTCTGCCTCTCCATTAATAACCGATACCAGAGCATCAAAAGGTGCCGTATGCTCACTCAAACCCTGACCCTGATCAAAAGCAAACAGGGTTACGGTTCCACCTGGGCGAGCTATCAGAGTTTTACTGACTACAGCGTCAGCCTGGTAGTCTATTAATTCTTCCGCCTTTACCTTTATTGCAGTAACAGAATTTAAAACCTTAACTTCCTTATTCATGATACTCCTCCTTTCGCACTAACCCACTAGTCCCGAGGTGCTTTTAATGGAATTCCTTACTGCTCCTTTAACATGTCTTCCAAAGTTTCCTTCCGTAATTCCTTCAGCATAGCCTGCTGGGCACGGGCCAGGTTTCTGGATACCGGGCATCCCGGTTGGTTGGGACAATTATATCCAGGTACCAGGCAAACGTTTAAAGCAATGTTACCTTCTACTGCCTCAATAATATCGACCAGGGTTATTTCCCCGGCAGGACGAGCCAGCATTATCCCCCCTTTGACACCGCGTTGGGTATTAATAAGACCAGCCAGCACCAGCAGTTTCAGGGTTTTCTTTAAGAAATCCTCGGGAATATCCTGCTGCTCGGAAATAAAGCGAGTAGAGATAAACTCACCCCGAGGTGCCTGGGCCAATTCCAACATAGTACGTATAGCGTATTCAGTCTGTCTGGTAATCTGCATGTTCATTCCCCATTGTGGACTAATATTGTCCCTTTTGTCTACTATGGACTATTTGTTTTTACTTGTCAAGCATCAAATTATACTATGTCCGTGGATTGCCCCCAGACATTTCCCTATTTTTCTGTTTATTTTACATTTTCTTGCACCAATATATTTATATTGACATCTGTCGCTAAATTATGCTATTGTTTTTGTAAGTAGCCCGAATATTCTGATGATTGGGTTTTCTTCAATGTTATTGTTTAATATTTTCTTTTCTTTAGTGTTCCCTACCTTAATAAATTAACTGGTTTTGCCTAAATGCAGTAATTAAGTTTTCCCTGGTATTGTTTTAAATTTTATAGCGGCTTTGGCAGGTAAAGTTTTTTACCTTTAAGGCAAATTATCCCTATGGAGGGGGTGATGGAGAGTATCTTTAACTTTTACATTAGCTTAAAATGTAAAGAGAGGGAGGAGTTGGCTAAATGTCGTCTAATGAGCATAATACCTGGGCAAGTCCCGCACCTGCCGGCCTGGTAGCGCTGGCTATTGCATGCTTTTGCTTTTATGCGCTCCTGGCAGGTAAGGTAGACCATTCTTGTATCCCCCTGTTGGGTATATGGTTATTGGGAGGTTTCTTTGTACAAATTATTGTTGGCATAATTGATTTAAAAGGCGGTCATACTACCGGGGGTAATGTGTTTCTGTTCTTCTCCGCATTCTTTATGCTGGTGGGTGGCATGGAGTTTATTTTTAAGTATTTCGCTGCTGCCAATGGTTGGGCTATAGATGCCCGGATAGACGGATGGGCCTGGCTGGTTCTTTGGATAATTTTAGTTATGTGGACTCCAGCCTACTTAAAAGAATCCCCCCTGGTAATGAGCCTGGTGGTTTTGGCGTTGGATATAGGTGTGTTTTTCGTAGCTTTTATGGATTTGGAATTAATTTCTCGTAGCTATGCTCCTATAGCTGGTACTTTCCTGTTAATTGGAGGTATTCTGGGTATATATGTAGCTTCAGCAATTATTCTTAACACTGCTTTCTCCAAAAATGTTTTGCCCATGCCGGGGCCAATCTTAAAATAGACGGCGTTTTGTTTCCTCTATGACAGTGGATCTTTTGGGTCCACTGTTTTTTATGGTTCTGCCCCCCTTAATGCTTACCCTTACTCATCATCTTTCACTCCATATTCCTCGCCCACTAAAAATATTACGGAATTTAAAAAACTCATATAAACTATAAGGGGCTAGCTCCTAATTAATACATGTGTGACACCTATTGACATTTTTATCATTTATCGGTTAAATGTAATTAAACCTTCTAGAAATATCATGCTCCCGATAATTCTATCCCGTTTTTTCTCAATATGTTTAAGTACCCTAGCCTAGCAGCGCCAGAATATTCGGATTTTTTTGTAAAATTAACAGCAATGGGAGGAGATGTCTGATGAAGGTTGGAAATATCCAAAGGAGGTATAGGGATGGAGTTTAAAACTATTATTTACACCAAGGACTCTGGTATTGCAACTGTGCAATTAAACCGCCCCGAAGTCTTAAACGCTATTGATGAAGACGTACTACTTGATTTGTCGCGTGCAATGGATGATATTGTCAAAGATGATGATGTCCGAGTGCTGGTAGTAAAGGGTAATAAGGATGCATTTGCCGCCGGTGCAGATATTAAGAGCTTTGTTGATTATTCACCCCGGGATGCACACGAGTACATTTTTCAAGTGCAAATTAGTATGAACAAGCTGATGGCTATTGGTAAACCTAGTATTGCTTCTATTTCTGGTTATGCCCTGGGCGGAGGCTGTGAAATGGCCCTGGCCTGTGATATTCGTATTGCAGCCGACAATGCCGTTTTCGGCCTACCCGAAATCAACCTGGGTATTATCCCCGGAGGTAGCGGTACCCTGAGATTAACCCGTCTGGTAGGTGAAGGTAAAGCTAAAGAATTAATTTTTCTAGGCGAAATTTTTAATGCTAAGAAGGCATTGGAATTAGGGGTTATTAATAGATTAGTTCCGCTAGAAGACTTGGAAGCAGAAACTGCAAAACTAGCTCGTAGATTAGCCAGAAAACCACCTATTGCACTACGTACAGCTAAAGAGCTAATTCAATTAAGTTACGATGTAGATATTCATACTGGATTAATGATGGAAAAGGAAAAGTTTGGTTACCTCTTTTCTACTGAAGACCAGCGCGAAGGTATGCTGGCTTTCTTGGAAGGTCGTAAGGCATCATTCCAAGGTAAATAGTACTTATATACTTACCCATCTGCTATTTTCATAAGTGGTTGCGTGTACCCGTTGGGTATGGATGCTTTAAATCGGGGGTTTTTTAGCCCCCGATTTGTTTACTGATATCATGTACGGCTCTGATAACCGTTTCTATTTCTTCTTTGGTGGTAAAGTAGCCGGGGCTAAGGCGGCAGGACCCACTTTCCAGAGTACCGACAGTCTGGTGGGCCAGTGGAGCACAGTGTAATCCGGAACGGGTTACTATCTCATACTGGTAATCTAGTTGCATACTAAGTTCGCCACAATCTACATTATCCATATTAAAAGCAATTACTGCCGTTTGTCTTTTACTATCACCTGGACCGTATAACTTAATCCCTTTAATTTCCTTAAGCCCATCTAGTAGTATTTCCGTAAGATCTTGTTCATGACAGCGAATATTCTCCCGCCCGGTTTGCAGGATAAATTCAACCCCGGCCAGGAGGCCTACTATTCCTGGCGTATTAGGAGTTCCGCTCTCCAATCGATCCGGCATGAATTCCGGGTGCTGCAAATGTTCGGAAAAAGACCCGGTCCCACCTTCTTTAAGTGGACTAATTTCAATTCCGGTGGATACATAAAGTCCGCCAGTGCCCTGCAAACCCAACAATCCCTTATGCCCGGTAAACGCCAGTAAATCAATATTTTGAGTCTCTACATCCAAGGGTAATACTCCTGCCGTTTGAGCACTGTCAACTAAAAAAATCAGGCCCTTTTCCCGACAGATTTTACCTACCTCGGTAATGGGCATAATCGTCCCGGTAAGATTAGAGGCATGTAACATGCATACCATGCGGGTATTGGGCTTAATAGCTTTGCGAATGTCTTCCGGGTCCAGGCTGCCGTCAGCAGCACAGGCTACCGCGGTCCACTCTACTCCCCGTTGAGCCAGAGTATTAAGGGGCCGGGCTACGGCATTATGCTCCATGCTGGTGCTAATAACATGGTCACCGGGATGCAGCAGTCCTTTAAGTGCTATATTTAACGAGTCCGTTACATTTGCGGTAAAAGCAATTTGTTCGCAATCTTTTATATTAAACAAGCGGGACAATGCTTCACGGGCGTCAAGCAGTATTGACCCTGCCTGTAAGGTTGCCTTATGGCTTCCCCGCCCCGGGTTGCCCCCCAAATAGCGATTAAAATGGTCAACCGCATTATAGACCCTTTCTGGCTTGGGAAATGATGTTGCCGCATTATCCATGTATATCATTTCGTAAATATTCCTTCCTTAGCTATCGCTTAAATAATTATATTTCCACATTGGCTAAATAATGCAGTAGACTTCTTAATAATTAAAACGTTAGACTACGGGCGGTAGTAGTTAAAATTTCCAGGGAAGTATACATATTAGTAACACTGCCAACCGCTAATTTATCTTTGGCCTGGTAATAGTCCAGACAGGTACCGCAAGAAAGAATTTCTACCCCTTTGTCTTCCAGGACCTTCAGGGTATCAAGTACAGGAGACCCTTCAATAGTCAAAAAGATGCCACTATTCATGAATATGATATGCTTTATCTGAGCATCAATTTCAGTTAAAGTGAAAAGGAAACTTTTCATCAGTACCTGACCTAGCTCGGCCTCGCCCTGCCCAAAAAGATTACTGCGTATCATTATTGCTATATCCTCACCATTATCACCCGCATCTTCATCACTGCCGCCTACTCTGGTCATATGGATATAATAATCATCATCGTCCTGTTTTACTTCTAATTCATATCCCTGGCTTTGGGCCAGCTTGCTAACATTCTCCAGAGCTACCGTTTGATTAACAATGGTGGTAAGCTCTTCACCCCCGGGTTCTTCCATAGCTTTTTTGGTCATGATAACCGGCTGGGGGCAAGTAAGTCCCCTGGCATCCACTATTTTGCCCATGAAACAACCATCCTTTCTGCCAACCTAAATTAACTATTTTGTCCTAGTAATGCCGCACCTAGAGCTCCGGTAAACTGGCATCCCTCCGGAATTAACAACTGACATCCCAGTTCCTCCTCCAGAGCCCGGTGTACACCCGGATTTTTGGCTACTCCCCCGGTAAAAGCAATTTCACCGTCTATGCCAATTCTTCTAACCATAGCCGCTACCCTCCTACCTACTGACTGATGTAGACCAGCAATTATCCCGGCTTTGGAGGTTCCCCGAGCCAGTAAGCCAATAATTTCGGATTCAGCAAATACCGTACACATGCTATTAATCGAAACCATCTCGCTGAAGTTTTCGTTTTCTCCCAATTCACTTACATCTAGTCCCAGAGCATTAGCCATAATTTGCAAAAAACGACCAGTTCCGGCAGCACATTTATCATTCATGGCGAAATCAATTACCCGCCCCTCTCCGTTAACCCGGATTACTTTACTATCCTGCCCACCTATATCAACTATAGTCCTTACCTGCGGGTATAACTCAGCCACGGCCCGGGCATGGCATTTAATTTCAGTCGCCACCTGACCGGCGCCGGCAACTGCTATGCGACCATAACCAGTTACAATAATATCATCTAATTGTTCTCTTTTGCACCCGGATATTTTCAGTAATTTATTAATCAGCTCTTCACTAGCATCGCGCGGGCTCCAACCGGTAGGTATCATAGCCCGGTGCATCTTACCTCGGTCCAGCATAATCCCTTTAGCTGCTACTGAACCGATATCTAAACCAACTACTAACATTAGACTACCATCTCCAATAATGCTTCGATACGTACTTTTAAGGTTTCCAGGTCAGAAGAGGAATAATCACTTTCCAGGTGCAGGTAAGGAAGCCCTTTATCCCGTACCAGGTTGCCCACCGTAAAGGCTTCAATATTGTAAGTATGGCAAGCCTGCCAGGTAAGGTCAACAACTGCATCCACCTGGAACTCTTCCAACATACGCTCCAATAATTCAAAACGGTAGGGATTGGGGCTCATACAGGAACATGGTATCTCCATATATTTCTGCGCTAATGCGATTATCGGGTCATCTAACTCCGTATCACTCTGTAATTCCAAAGTCTTGTAACCGGAACAATTCTCCATCGCTACTATCAAGCCTCCGGACTCTTCCACCAGGCGAATAACCTTTTCTGAACCGAGTCCTACCGGGCAACCGGTTAACAGTACCCGAGGCTTATTAGCATTGGCCTCACTCTCCTGGTTAGTAGCCAGTTCTTGCTGCAATTCATTAAGCATAGTAAAAAGCTCTTCCTTATCGCTGCTAAAATTCCGCGACCAGGTAACTGTAAGCAAATCCAATCCATTCAATACCGGAGGATTCTTTTTATTTAAATCACAAATAGCTTTTACTGCCATAGTCTCATGGTTTACCTTCCTGATAGCATCCCACAACTTTTCATCACTGATTTCTACATCCAGTTCTTCTTCCAGGGTAGAACGTAAACGTCTTAACTCCTTTATCCACAGTTCCAAAGCAGCATCCAACTGATGTAAATGGGGTAACTGCATGACATACACCGGCTTAATCTCCTGCATAATCTCAAACATCTTCTTCTTACCATCGCAAGTGGTTTCGCCAATAATTAAATCAGAAAAATGAAAAAATGGGCAAGTATCAGTAACGGCAAAACCGTAAGATGATTTTATCAATGGGCATAGATTTCTGGGTAAAACGGTTTCTGCGTCTGCTATTGGCGTTTCACTGGTTCCGCATAAACTAACTGGGATAGCACCCGCAGCCAAAATCATTTCTTGGGGGCAGTAGGTACAATAGATACCCACAACTTTTTGTCCCTCATCTTTGGCCTCCTTTATTTTTATCAGGCTGACCCCCCGAATACTCGTAAAATCCTCTAAAATTGCTGACATCATATTCCCCCTTTTCTTCTTCATTAATTTTTATATTATTATTAAATATATCACATATGTTATTATATTAGAAATAACTTATTGTTATAATTGCAAGGTCGCTTTTTTTCATTAATTGCTGGTATTTTAAAAGATAACGTAGCAAAGATTTAAAATTCAGGTTAGAATAATCGCGAAGATAGTGTAAAATTATGATGAATAATGACAAGACAGGAGATAAATGAGGTGAACCGAAAGAAGCCCGAAAATATTATAGGGGAATTATCAGGCTCCATAGGGGACCTGGGTACTTTTCTCCCTTATGTTATTGGTGCTATTACCATCGGTGGTATGGATGCTACCGGAGTTCTTTTTACATTTGGAATCATGTATATTGTTACCGGTTGGTATTACCGTATTCCTATCCCAGTGCAGCCCATGAAGGTAATAGGGGCGGCCATACTGGTTCACCATCTTAGCGCCGGTGAAGTTGCTGCCGCGGGGATATTAATGGGGATAACCCTGCTATTCCTGGCTATGAGCGGTCTGGTAGAAAAACTTGCCAGGCTTACACCTGAAAGTGTGACTGCCGGCATCCAGGTAGGCCTGGGTATTAGCCTGGCTATACTGGGGGTTAATTTTATTCGGGATGATCTCCTATTAGGACTGATAGTTGTTATAGGAATGTTTTTTCTTTTTAGTTTCAGAAAACTGCCAGTGGCCATTATCGCCGTTGTCGGTGGGACCCTCTTAGCTTTTCTCATCCATCCGGAATTAAATTTTCCCCGGCTGGCGATAGGTTTTCATCTACCTCATTTAGTCTTTCCGGAATGGAAAGATTTTGGCCGCGGTTTCACCCTGGGCTACCTTCCCCAATTACCCCTTACCCTGACCAATTCGGTTCTGGTTACAGCTGCTCTGGCTCATAACCTCTTTCCGGATAAATCTTCGCGGGTTAACGAAAAAAACCTCTGCATTAGCCTGGGACTGGGTAACCTGATAGCCGTGCCTCTGGGTGGATTTGTTATGTGCCACGGCAGCGGGGGTTTGGCTGCTCATCACCGTTTCGGTGCTCGTACTGGCTTAAGCGTTATTATGATTGGGGTGTTTTTGCTACTAACTGCAGTTATCCTGGGACCATCGGGAGTTGATTTGCTGGGTGTTATCCCCCGGGCAGTGCTGGGAGGACTGCTGTTCTTTAGCGGCATTGACCTGATAAAAAGTGGTGAATTTAGAGAAAAGGGTAACTCCCGGTATGCCTTTATTATTACCGTAGTTCTCTGTGTAGCAGTTAACCCAGCGGTAGGATTTATTGCCGGTATAGCTTTGCTTTACCTGTTGAATAAAGGATGGGGGAAAATCTAGAAACTACAGGGGCATTAAATTTTTCTTTACATAAATTCGTGCAAGTTGTAATATAAGTATATCATTATATACTAATGCATTGATTGAAACTCTTAATGCCGAAGTAAACTAACATAACTGTTGTAACGGGAAGGAGAAACAATGTTCGAAACCACCTTTAAAGCTTTAGGGGAACCGACTCGACTTAAAATTCTGCGTTTGTTGGCAGAGCAGGAGTTATGTGTCTGCGAGTTGGAGGAAATTTTGGACATGAGTCAGCCCCGCGTTTCCCAACATTTGAAAGTCTTAAAACAGGCAGGTCTGGTGAAAGAACGTCGAGAAGCCCAACGCAAAATCTGCAGTTTCGACCGGGAAGCACTAGACCAAGTTTTCCATGAATTTAATATTTTTATGAAAGTGCCAGTTTATGAATTACCTGAATTTCAAGAAATGTACGTGCGTATGATTAATTTAGACGAGAACATTTGTGAGAAAAAGGCGTACCAGAAAAAAACAAGAGGAAGTAAGCCCCTAAGAAAATAGTGGGCAATTAGATGTACCTGGTACTCAGTAATCTACACATTAAGTCGAGATTTCACCGAGTGCCAGGGCACGTAGATAGGTAGAAGCAAAATAAAATTTGTAATTTTATTGAAAGAAGTGTTGGACAATGCAATTTATCCTCACAATGCTGCAGGGTGGAGTCAAGGAAATTATCTCTTACCTTTCAGCCCATGTAATTACCTGCCTGGTTCCGGCTTTTTTCATTGCCGGGGCTATGGCGGTACTGGTAACTAAAGGTGCCGTAATCAAATACTTTGGCTCCCAGGCCAAGCGCTGGGTTGCTTATGGCGTTGCTTCAGTATCGGGCATGCTCTTAGCAGTTTGCTCCTGTACCATACTTCCGCTTTTTGCCGGGATTTATCATTTGGGGGCAGGCCTGGGGCCGGCTATCACCTTTTTATATTCGGGGCCGGCAATTAACATCCTGGCAATTGCCCTAACTGGAGCAGCTATCGGCTGGCATATGGGGTTAGCCCGAGCAATTGGGGCGATTCTTTTCGCGATTATTATTGGTATCATCATGTCTCTTTTATTTAGAAAGGATGAACAGAAGAGATTAGGTGATATTGAATCACTACCCGAAGAGCGAAGCGAAAAATCAGGGGGTTTCCTGGTACTATTTTTCGGGGTAATGGTAGCTATTCTAATCATTAGTACCAGTAAACTGGCCCCCTGGATAAAAATCGCGTTGGATCTTAGCTTGATTAACTCCCTGGCTATCATGGTTCACCATTATTTTGTGGAAGGTGAATTCCGCTCCTGGATGGAAGAAACCTGGTCACTGGTTAAGCTGGTGGTACCTACATTACTGGTAGGAGTATTTTTAGTAGGAATGGTTACGGCGGTTCTGCCTCCGGAATGGATATCCGGTTATGTAGGGGAGAATACCCTGGGGGCTAATTTTGCCGCCTCATTAATAGGTGCTCTGTTTTATTTCTCTACTCTAACTGAGGTGCCAATTGTAAAGGGGCTTATGGATTTGGGAATGAATCAGGGACCGGCGCTAACGCTTTTATTAGCCGGACCTGCGGTGAGTATTCCTAATCTTTTAGTAGTTAACCGAATTATGGGCTTTAAGCGGACTGCTGCCTACTTTATTTTGGTGGTGGTAATGGCTACCCTGACAGGTTGGCTATATGGGTACTTTTTTGCTTAACAAAGTAAAAAATATTTTGGAGGTAGATATTTATGAAGATTGAAGTACTGGGAACTGGCTGTGCCAAATGCAAACAACTGGAGAAGGATGTATACAATGCCCTGGCGGAGCTGGATGTGGCTGCAGATGTATCGAAAGTGCAGAATATTTCAAAAATCATGGCATACAAGGTTATGGTAACCCCTGCTCTGGTAATAGATGGTGAGGTCAAGGTTGCCGGGCGTCTGCCGCGCAAGGAGGAGCTGCACAAATATATTAAGGGAGAGTAAATATTACAGGAAACAAGGGGATTGTACCCTTGTTTCCTGCAATCCAGCAATAGGAGGCAACATTAATGACATCCAAATTATCTTTCCTGGATCGCTGGCTTACAGTATGGATATTCCTTGCTATGTTGACCGGGGTCGCACTAGGCTACGGTTTTCCCAACTTTGCTGATTGGCTGGACCGATTGTCAGTTGGAACTACTTCCATACCTATTGCGATTGGGCTCATCGTAATGATGTATCCGCCACTGGCACGGGTACGCTATGAAGAACTGGGCAAGGTTTTTAAGAACCGCAGAGTCCTGGGGTTATCCTTGTTGCAAAATTGGGTAATAGGCCCGGTGCTAATGTTTGTTTTGGCCATTTTACTTTTGCCCCAATACCCTGAATATATGGTAGGTATTATTCTTATAGGTTTAGCCCGCTGCATTGCCATGGTTATTGTCTGGAATAGTCTGGCTGACGGTGATAATGAGTATGCCGCAGCTCTGGTAGCATTTAATTCAATCTTTCAGGTGATATTTTATTCCGTTTATGCCTACATTTTTATTACGGTACTGCCGGAATGGCTGGGTTTAGGTGGCATGGAAGTACAGGTATCAATGGGTGAAGTTGCCAGGAGCGTTGCTATATATCTGGGTATCCCGTTTGCCGCCGGTTTTCTTACCCGATATTTTCTTAGACCCCTTAAGGGTGCAGAATGGTATGATGGTGTTTTCGTTCCCAAATCAGGTCCCATCGCCTTATATGCCTTATTGTTTACTATTATTGTTATGTTCTCCTTAAAGGGGGAATATATCGTTACTTTACCTATGGATGTAGTCCGAATTGCTATTCCTCTACTTATTTACTTCCTGCTGATGTTCACCATATCTTTTTTCATATCTCATAAAATGGGGATTAATTATGAGCAGACTACATCTCTTTCCTTTACTGCCGCCAGCAACAATTTTGAGCTGGCCATAGCCGTAGCAGTTGCTGTGTTTGGTATTCATTCCGGTCAGGCCTTTGCCGCAGTGGTGGGGCCATTAATTGAAGTACCAGTTATGATTGCCCTGGTCAATGTTGCTTTGCGCTGGAGAAAGAGATATTTTACCAGCGATCAGCCGTCCCCGAATTAATTATGGGGATAAATTATTAAATATCGCTATGCAATTCCCCCTAATAAATATAACTTGGAGGTATAACAACAATGAATGAAAATAATCCAGATGGTTGTTCTTGTGTTCCGGGGTGTTGCGTAAAAACAGCAGATATCAATAAAAGACAAATCACTATTGACTTTCTGTACCTGGATTTAAGCGTATGTACACGTTGCCAGGGTACGGATACAGTCCTTGATGAGGCTTTGGCCGAAGTTTCCAATGTACTTCAAGCTACAGGAGCTGAAGTGGTATTAAATAAAATCAATGTAATTA
>DUMX01000181.1 GCA_012839665.1 Gelria sp. | reverse complement strand
TGTAATTCCGGAGATAACCGTAATACCAGTGGAAAAAATGGAGGAGTTTTTCCAACAAAAAGATTTCCACTGGTATTACGGTTATCTCCGGAATTACAAAAGAGGTGATACTGCTAACCTGCACACTAAGCCGTTCAATCCGCTCAAAAAGGTCTTGATAGCGGGTATTAGCATTATCTTCATCCCGCCGCATCCGGGCATAAACGTAAAGCTTTTCTGAACGGCGCTGTAATTCCTCCAAGCGTTTCAGGGCATCGTAAAGGACAGTAGCAGATTCCTGTAAGCGACCTCTAAAGTTCTCTATCCCGGGCAGCGCTTCCTGTACCCGTTTAAAATCTTCTTCCCAGCCCTCTTCATTTGCATAGACATCTTCCAACTTCCATTTGTATTCTTCAGCTATCTCATGGCGTTTCTTGATGGCATTACTCATTCACCTGTCTCCTTTTCCAATTCGAAAATAGAATAGCAATTTTTAATTCTCAATTGGTTTTTATTAGTATTAACCCCCATACCCAAAAAATAACCACCATGACCTTAAAGCGCGGAAATAGCGGGTGGGATTTATTAATACCCATCCATACCAGTATGATCTCCTGGTAATTCAGGTACAGGCGTTAGCTGTTGCTCCGGTTCTGGTGTAGGGGTCTCCTTACTATCATCTGGCAGTATATTATCTGCTCCCGTTTCCGGTTGTACTATATCATCCCCGGAAGTTGTATCACCAGGTAATGGCTGTCCCTCGGTTTGCTCAGGATTATCCAGGTCACCTATATCCTCTTTATCTTCATCTTCATCATCCGTAATTTCAGGGTCTTCTTCCACAACCGGGTCCAGCTTAATTTGCGGCTGTTTTTTCACCCAATTAGGTGGGTCCTGGGCTACATCATATTTCTTCCCGGCAAAAAGGTCATCAATTATGCCAGCGGCTATCTTGGGGTCAGCCTGCCAGTAGCTGCCTCCAGTCTGCCGGTCAGTATAAGCGTATCCCGGCAAGGTCTGGGTATATATCTCCAAAGAGTCCAGGTCCGTGCCCAGCTTAGCCATAGTCATCATATCGGTTAATGTTATATTAGTATCAATATTTTTCGCCAACTCGGGCAATAGTTCCGGTAGTTTCAATATAGTTCTGCCCTTAAACATCTCATCAGCCAGGGCCTTAACAAACTTCTGCTGTCTACCAGTACGTCCGATATCTGCCGTGGGTCCCCCCCGATAGCGTACATAACCCAGGGCATCCTGACCGTTAAATTTTTGCACTCCTGGGGAAAGATTAATACACAATTGGGAATCAACATCCTCATGAAACATATTGCTCTCAACGTCCAGGGTTACCCCACCGAGAATATCTATGATTTTAGCAAAACCGGTAAAGTTCGTTACCACGTAGTGATCTACCCGAATACCCAGTAAATCGCCGGCTACCCTGCAAGCAGCTTCCGGACCTTGCAGATAATTTACGCTGTTGATTTTGTTGTAATGATTTTTTTTAACTTCAACCCGAGTATCGCGAGGAATCCATACCATAGCAATTTTTTTAGCTTTGGAGTCTATACTGGCCAGAATCATGGTATCGCTACGTGAATTAGTCTCATTACCTCGAGCATCAATCCCCATTAATAACACGTTAATTCGTTTACCCCGTTCCGCTTTAGCGGTTATCGAACGGTCAAACGGTCCTACCTGCAGGTGATTGCCAATAAATGCCCCTACAATGAAGGTTGCCAAAAAAATCGATGTACAGGCAGCTATCAACCTGAAATTTGCTTTAACCCATCCCACGTTCTATTCCTCTTTCCCTTTTACTAAATGTTCGACAACTAAATTCAATTTATTTTACCAGGCAATAAAAAAACTTTCTATGCTAAGATTTCCAGTTCAGTTCCTATAATGCTTAATAGCTCTCTAATTCCAGTACCATATCGGGCTGATACATTCACCCCCATGGGGACAGTTGATTCAACCAGGTCTATTTTATTAAATACCTTCAAGACCCGCTCCGACTCGGCTCCTAGCTCTTTCAGCACTTCATCGACTACATCTATCTTATCCAGGTAATCCGAATCTGAAATATCTATTACATGTAACAGCAAGTCGGCCTCCAATACTTCTTCCAGGGTGGATTTCAGATTCGGATTACCTGGATAAGATAGATGTAGTCGATGAAGTGCTGAAAGAGCTAGGAGCCGAGTCGGAGC
>DUMX01000361.1 GCA_012839665.1 Gelria sp. | reverse complement strand
ACCCGCTGGACACTTCCATCTAAAAATTCATGCACGGAATCATAAAAAGCATAAAAGGGAATCAGAATCCCCACTTCTTCATCAGCATACTTGCGGGCAGCATCCTGAAAGGCGGATAGCATTGACCTTTCACCTTCAGACAGGTGTTTGCCACTGGCTCCATGCTTCCGGACCTGGTTGAAGACTTCCTGCAGGAGTTTGAACTGGTAAGGTACAAAGGGATAGGTAGAACAGAACTCCTCTGCGCCGCCATAGCCCTTAAGATCAGCCACCGTACCTTCGGAAAAATGGATGAGGTTTTTCAACGCAGCCGCCTGTTCACTGTAGATTAAACGAAGTTTATCGGCGGCGTGTTCTGACTTTTCTAAGATTCTTTTCTTGATAACCTCATCCACCGACGCAGAAGAAAGGCTGAGGCGGGTTTTGAAACGGCCTTGAATCTTGGAGAAATCATTCCCTTTTACTTTCGTAACCGAGTCGATGTCTTCCTGGGAAGTGACGATAACCCATACCTTGCCCTTACAATGGGTTCCCAGGTCTTCAGCCACGGTTTGTAGATTCAACATCAGCTCACTATTATCACCGATATACTGTCCGACCTCATCGGCCAGAAAAACCAGGTGAAAATTCTCCCCTTTACTATCTACATAGTCCTTTACTTCCCGAGCAAATTGTTCAATACTTATCTTCGGACTCTGGCTGTGGTTAAACCAATTGCGAGCGCTGTTCTCTGACATGCCCGCACTGGTGTTGAGTGCTGCTACCACTGCATCTTCGTCGAAAAAGAAACAACTGCGCCGGTCTTCCCAGGTTTCCCCTTTTAATTCAGCAAAATCACGCTTAAACTGTTCCAGTACCCCTTCGCGGTAAAGGTACTTCTCCAGTTCTGCTACCTTAAAATCGTCTCCATAGTAGCCCAGGTGTTCATAGAATACTTTCAGAAAGACCTTGAGAATGGCTTCTTTATCAGATTTCATGCCCAGCGGACTTTTGGAATCTATATTGAAGAGGATGGTCTCACACTCCACCCGTGATGCGCGCTCAATATCTGCGTAAACAAGCGCATCCGATATCTTGTCCGCAAAGAAATCGACTGCTTTTTTACCTTTGACCTCATCATTTCCCAGAAGGTAGGAAAGGATTTTTAGAAAATGGGACTTACCGGAACCGAAGAAACCGGAGATCCATACTCCCATTTCATCGGTATAGCCATCGATTCCCTTCTGATAGTTCTGATAAAAAGTAGCAATATGCTTATGCAATTCTCTGGTAACCACGTATTCGTCCAATTCCTGATAGCGGTTCTCCTCATCATCCTGGGCTACCTTGATGACCCCTTTTATTTCCCGGTCTATCTCCTTTTTAAACAGTTCGCGAATCAGCATATCCATCCCCCATATCTGATTATTTCACCAACTGAAATGCACGATAATGATTCCCGTCTTGAAACCGATTAAATAATTTCAGTGACTGCTCATCATAACTGCCCGGGAAAAAAAGCACCACCGGCAGCTGTTCAAATACGTGTTGGAGATTGTTCAAGATGTTATGTGAACGCATAAATGGGTATACTTTTCCCACCCCGGTAAGGAATAGTACATCACCCAGCTTTGGCTTAAAAAGCATTTTATTAATATAGTCCTGAGAACTGGCCGCTCTCATAATCGCATCTGCCAGTTCAGCCCGTCCACGTTTTTCTTCCATTAAGGGTATTTGGTCAAGGATCTTTTTTTTCCGCGCGATGTCCAGCAGAATTTCGTACAGATCAAATTCTATAATTCTACGATTGGAACCTTCATAGTTGAATTGCGTCTTTATGTGTTCCACATAATCCCGAACCAGCAGCTCAGCGGCAGGATCATAGTCGAATATGTAAAAGCCGATTTCATTGCCCAGTCCTTTATTTTGAATAAACGATTCAGATTCTATCTTGGGAATAATCTGCTCTAATCGTTTGCTAATGGTTTTCATTTTTCCATCTCCCGCATTTAAACTTGGTTCCCCAGCACTCTTAAAAATTCTACTTCTCCCTGGTCCCCGAAGTACTTTTCAACATCTTTATCCAGCGTAAGCCTCTGTAGTCTTCCGGTCTTACGATCAGCCAGAATACCGGTCTCAAAAACAATCCGCTTTAACACCTGTTTTAATTTGGCCACGGTCTCATCGCTCCACCGGGCTACATTCTCCTGCTGCTCCCTTTTGGCAGCAAAGAACTCGTTTACATCTTTTTTCTCCAGAATCAGGTCACCCTGTTCAAACTTATCTCCGATTACTTCCACCATAAAATCAAGCATAAGGCGGTTGGTTTTCATTATCGCGTACAGGTTGATGACTTTAGCCGTCTCAGATGGTTTTTCCGCCAAAAACCTGAGCAGCGTCTCATCTAATGTTTTGATTCGCCTTAGTACCGCGGTTATTCTATCGTTAAGCTTTTTTTCTGTAGCATACTGAAAGAGGTTT
>DUMX01000180.1 GCA_012839665.1 Gelria sp. | reverse complement strand
TAAACTGAGCAGTCAGTAAAACAATTATGGGTTCATGTCACTTGTGCCTGCTTCCTACCTATTTTATTGTTAAGGTTCAGGCCTGTAATAAAAAATACTACCGGCCAATAATCAGGTCTGATACAGCCCCATCAGCACCTGATTATTTGTGAGCTCGAAGGGGGTTGAATAAGAAGTGAAAAACAAGGAAAAATAGGCATTGTAAGCTGTAACATTTATGCCCACTTTACAGTGCAATCTCCCAGTAAAAAGTAAGGCAGGATCCAGGAGTAAAAAACAGATTTACGAAAGGAGTATAAATAGTGGATTTTTCGTTTTTAGTAAAAAAGAAGGCTGCGAAGGCCGCATGGGGCAGCCTCTTGAGCCTTCCCGCAGTATTGCTGTGGCCTGCCATGGCATTTGCAGGCGAGGCCAATCTGGTTCTTCCTCAATTGGACCAGTACCAGCATAATCTGCTGGTCATCGGTATTTTAGTTTCAATATTGGGTATGCTTTTTGGCTTATACCAGTATAAAAAGGTGGAAAAGTTCGATGCCCATCAATCTATGCTGGATGTGGCCCATACCATTTATGAAACGTGTAAGACCTACCTTATCCAACAGGGTAAGTTTCTTATTTTACTTTTCGCCTTTATCGCATTTTGTATAGCCTTCTACTATGGTTTTCTACAGCAGATGCAGATCAGCGGGGTATTATATATTTTGATGTGGACCATTATAGGTATTCTTGGTTCCTATAGTGTGGCCTGGTATGGCATCCGTATGAATACCCTGGCTAACAGCAGGACGGCATTTTCCTCCCTGCAAAGAAAGCCCCTTCGGGTTTTAAATATTGCTCTGGATGCAGGCATGAGCATTGGTGTGCTTCTGGTTTGTGTTGAGCTCATCATGATGCTAGTTATATTGTTATATGTTCCGCGGGAACTGGCCGGAGCCAGTTTTATCGGATTTGCCATAGGTGAATCCCTGGGTGCCAGTGCCTTACGTATTGCCGGCGGAATATTTACCAAAATTGCCGATATCGGTGCCGACTTAATGAAAATTGTTTTCGGTATCCAAGAAGACGACCCGCGTAATCCTGGAGTTATTGCCGACTGTACCGGAGATAACGCTGGTGATAGCGTAGGTCCGACTGCTGATGGATTTGAAACCTATGGCGTAACCGGAGTGGCTCTGATTACTTTCATCGTTCTGGCAGTAGCTCCGGAGCTGCAGACCACCCTGCTTACCTGGATATTTGTAATGCGGGTACTGCTGGTTATCACTTCCGTACTTTCGTTCTATATTAATAGAGGCGTCAGCCAGGCCCTGTATGGAAACAAAGAAGATATCGATTTCGAACGGCCTCTGGGCAACCTGGTATGGATTACTTCCATCCTTTCTATTGTCAGTACCTTCGGAGTCAGCTATTTCATATTAGGACCGGGTGCAGGGGTAACAACCGCACTAACTGATCTATGGGCTGTGCTGGCAACTATCATAAGCTTTGGTACCCTGGGCGCAGCTCTGGTTCCGGAAGCTACGAAAGTATTTACCAGTCCCAAATCAAAACACGTTGAGGAAGTTGTAAAGGCCTCCCGTGAAGGTGGACCTTCCCTGAATATCCTGTCAGGCCTGGTAGCTGGTAATTTCAGTGCCTTCTGGATTGGCATGGTTTTCGTGGCACTTATGTTTGGTGCTTATGTTGCCAGTGGATTTGGATTGGCTGCGATAATGGACTATCACTCCATATTCGCCTTCGGTCTGGTAGCTTTTGGTTTGATGGGTATGGGTCCGGTTACTATTGCAGTTGATAGTTATGGTCCGGTTACCGATAATGCCCAATCCATTTATGAACTTTCACTGATTGAAGATATACCAGGCATTGGAAAAGACATTAAAAAGAGTTTTGGGTTCCAACCGGATTTCGATAAAGCCAAATACTATCTGGAAGCCAATGATGGCGCCGGTAATACCTTTAAGGCAACTGCCAAGCCAGTATTAATTGGTACAGCAGTGGTTGGTGCCACTACCATGATTTTCTCCATAATTCTGGTTATTAGAAATGTCCTGGGAGTTCAACCGGAAGTTATCTTGAACATACTTAATCCTTATACCATCTTAGGATTTATCTGTGGTGGTGCTATTATCTATTGGTTTACTGGTGCTTCCACCCAGGCAGTTACCACCGGTGCCTACCGGGCAGTTGAGTATATTAAGAATAATATTGACCTGAGCGAAGGTGCGGACGAAAGAGCCAGCATCGAAGAATCAAAAGAAGTGGTACAAATCTGTACCCAATATGCTCAATCCGGTATGCTCAACATCTTTATCGGTATATTCTCTTTTGCCCTGGCATTTGCTTGTCTCTCTGCGCCGAAGAGCTCTAATGCTCCGGTAGCCTTTTTTATCGCCTACTTGATTTCTATAGCTGTATTTGGTTTATTCCAGGCGGTATTTATGGCTAATGCCGGCGGATGCTGGGACAATGCTAAAAAAGTGGTAGAAGTAGACCTGGCGGAAAAAGGTACTCCTTTACATGATGCTTCCGTGGTAGGCGATACCGTGGGTGACCCCTTCAAAGACACCTCTTCGGTAGCCTTAAACCCCATCATCAAGTTTACTACCTTGTTTGGCCTTTTGGCTATGGAAATCGCCATCTCCCCGGCTTTCCGGGAAGTAGCTCCCACCATAGGCGTTGTCCTACTGGTAGTTGCCCTATTCTTCGTATGGCGCTCCTTCTATAGTATGAGAATCCCGATCGACAAATAACCTTTGAATACAATAAGTCCGGTGCCAGGCACCGGACTTATTTTTTATCTACATTTCCATGCTTATTTCCTGAATTAACTTTTTAAGAGCCCGTTTTTCTATGCGGGATACATAGGAACGTGATATTCCCAGCTTGCGCGCAATCTCCCGCTGAGTTTCCTTCAAACCATTGAAAAGTCCATAACGCATCTCAATTACCTGGCGCTCCCGCTGGGAAAGAGCCCCTATTTTACTCCGTACCTTCTCTTCCTGCAATTTCGCTTCTACCGTATCAAAAATTTCATTATCAACGCTCAAAACATCAAGCAATGATATCTCGTTGCCATCCTTGTCATAACCAATAGGGTCATAGATAGAAACTTCCTGTTTAACCTTTTTAGTTGTGCGTAAATACATGAGCACTTCATTTTCAATACAACGAGCTGCATAGGTGGCCAGGCGAACTCCCCGTTCATCGTTGAAGGTTTTAATTGCTTTAATTAGTCCAATAGTACCGATAGAAATTAAATCCTCCATATCTTCGCCGCTACTCTCATACTTCCGTACTACATGCGCAACCAGGCGCAAATTCCGCTCAATAAGAACATTTCTAGCTTCTTCACTGCCATTCTTCAACTTGTTTAAATAAATTCTTTCCTCAGCTTCTTCCAGGGGTTGCGGGAAAACCTGATTATGCAAATAGCCAAATAAGAACAGTATTCCTTGGACTACAGTCGAAACCGCCAGTGCCCAACCTAGAATGGTCAAGCTACCACCTCCAAAAAACAATTAAACCGCCTTATACAATATGCCTTTTCCTCCGGAAAT
>DUMX01000001.1 GCA_012839665.1 Gelria sp. | reverse complement strand
TACTTTTTTAGCTATACCTTTGTTAATTGCCTTTTTTACCTGCTTGGTACCAATTACTTTTGGACTGTTTTGTATCTCTGCCAGTACCAAAGCGATACCCTCCTCTAAGCAAATAAACCCGAACATATAGCATTATCGCACCTTATTTGCCAGCGCACTCAGATATTTTAGCACCTGCAGTCGCCCAAGTCAACCAAGGCCTATATTAAATTATGTTTTCCTGCTCGAAGTTACCTTTTACTTCTTTATTCAGCAGTTGTTGACTCCTCGTTTACTTGGATATTGGTTTTACGATACCGGGGATAACCAGTACCTGCCGGTATAAGTTTGCCAATAATGACATTTTCCTTCAACCCTATCAAGTGGTCCACCTTACCTTTTATGCAGCTTCATTCCAGGAGACCACCAAGGTTCTCACTGAAGCAGCAATAAAAGGTAAGGTGGATCACTTGATAGGGTTGAAGGAAAATGTCATTATTGGCAAACTCATACCGGCAGGTACTGGTTATCCCCGGTATCGTAAAACTAATATCCAAGTAAACGGGGACTCAACAGTTGCTGAATAAACAAGTAAAAGGTAACTTCCAGCAGGAAAATATAATTAAATATAGGCCTTAGTTGACTTGGGCGACTGCAGGTGCTAAAATATCTAAGTGCGCTGGCAAATAAGGTGCGATAATGCTATATGCTCGGGTTTATTTGCTTAGAGGAGGGTATCGTTTTGGTACTGGCAGAGATACAAAACAGTCCAAAAGTAATTGGTACCAAGCAGGTAAAAAAGGCAATTAACAAAGGTATAGCTAAAAAAGTATTTATAGCCCTGGATGCTGAATTGCATATTATCGAACCTATCAAAGAGCTATGCCAACAGAATCAGATTGAGGTGTCCATGGTTGAAAACATGGAGACACTGGGAAATGCTTGCGGCATAGAGGTGGGTTCAGCAGCAGTGGCGCTGATTAATACTCTTGAACCATAGAAGGGAGGGTTACCCTCCTGTTCTTTGGTTTTATTAAACGAGAAGGGAGGTGCAGACATGCCAACTATAAACCAATTAATTAAAAAAGGACGCAAGAAAGGAAAGAAGAAGTCAGACGCACCAGCCCTGAAGAGCTCTCCCCAAAAAAGAGGAGTATGTACCCGCGTGTATACTACTACTCCTAAGAAGCCTAACTCAGCTCTGCGGAAAATAGCCAGGGTAAGATTGACCAATGGTATTGAGGCAACTGCTTATATTCCGGGCATTGGACATAATCTGCAAGAGCACTCGGTTGTGCTGATAAGGGGAGGCAGGGTAAAAGACCTACCCGGGGTAAGATATCATATTGTCCGCGGTACCCTGGATGCTGCCGGTGTTCAGGATCGTAGCCAAAGCAGGTCCAAATACGGCACCAAGAGGCCCAAGAAAAAATAGGAGGGAGGAAGGATATGTCTAGGAAAGGTCCCGCTCCCAAGCGGGATGTACTACCAGATCCTATTTATAACAGCAAATTATTTACTAAGCTAGTAAATCAGGTAATGTGGGATGGCAAAAAAAGCTTGGCTGAAAGGATTTGTTATGGTGCATTTGACATAGTAGAAAATCGAACTGACAAAAACGCCATGGAAGTTTTCGAAGAAGCCATGAAGAACATTACCCCGCTAGTAGAGGTAAAAGCTCGGCGGGTAGGTGGAGCCAACTATCAGGTTCCGGTTGAAGTCAGGCCGGATAGAAGGCAGACTTTGGCTATTAGATGGCTGATTGGGTATTCTCGTAGACGTGGAGAAAAAACTATGGCGGAGCGTCTAGCAGGTGAAATAATAGATGCTTATAATAGTACCGGCGGTGCCGTTAAGAGAAAAGAAGAAACTCATAAGATGGCTGAAGCTAACAAGGCTTTTGCTCATTACCGCTGGTAGGAACCCCAACGATTGGAGAAATTTTTAAATGGCTGATACATTTGATTTAGCAGCAATCAGAAATATTGGAATAATGGCTCATATAGATGCTGGAAAAACTACTACTACCGAAAGGATATTATACTATTCCGGCAAAGTTCATCGGATTGGCGAAGTAGATAAAGGGACTGCCACTATGGACTGGATGAGTCAAGAACAGGAAAGAGGTATAACCATAACCTCGGCAGCAACTGCATGTCAGTGGCACGATTGTATTATTAATATTATCGACACACCCGGGCATGTGGACTTTACAGTTGAGGTAGAACGGTCACTTCGAGTACTTGACGGAGCTATTGGTATATTCTGTGCAGTTGCCGGAGTACAGCCACAGTCTGAAACTGTCTGGAGACAGGCCGATAGATATCAAGTCCCCCGGATAGCATATATCAATAAAATGGACCGGATAGGAGCAGACTATTTCCGGGTCGTTAAAATGATAGAGGATAATCTGGGCAGTGAAGTTGCTTTAATCCAATTGCCCATTGGTGTAGAGGATGATTTTCGGGGAATTATAGATGTTATCAAACTAAAAGCATATGAATACCAGGACGATTTAGGAGAAAAACTCATTATTAGAGACCTGGAGCAATTAGAACAAGAACAGGCTAATAAATACAGAACCCTGCTTCTAGAGAAACTGGCCGAATATGATGATAGAATTTTGGAAAAGTATCTGGAAGGGCAGGAAATTTCCTCTGATGAAATCATCAGTTCTTTGAGAAAATCAACTATTACTAATAAATTAGTACCAGTACTATGTGGCTCCTCTTTTAAAAATAAAGGTGTACAGATGTTGCTGGATGCAGTAGTAAACTACTTGCCTTCGCCGATAGACATACCACCGATAAGTGTAACTAATCTATTAGATAACAGTGATACTTTGGTAAAGGCAGACCGGAATGACCCCTTATGTGCTTTAGCATTCAAAGTTACCGGTGACCCCTATGTGGGCAAGCTAACCTATTTCAGGATATATTCGGGGAAAGTAAGGACAGGCGTTTATATTTTTAATAGTGGGAAAAACAAAAAGGAACGTATAACTCGGATTTTAAGGATGCATGCTAATCACCGTGAAGAAGTAGAGGAAGCTTTGGCCGGGGACATAGTTGCTGCTGTAGGGTTAAGGGAGACGGTAACGGGAGATACTTTATGCAGTGATGACCGACCAGTTCTCCTTGAGTCTATGGATTTCCCGGCGTCAGTTATTGACGTGGCTATTGAGCCCAAGACTAAAGCAGATCAAGACAAAATAGGCGAGAGTTTGGGCCGTTTATCCGAGGAAGACCCTACTTTTCGTACCAGAACTAACCCGGAAACTGGTCAAACCATAATATCCGGTATGGGAGAATTACACCTGGAAATTATTATTGACCGCTTATTACGGGAGTTCAAAGTTAATGCTAATGTAGGTAAACCGCAGGTGGCCTATAAGGAGAGCGTTAAAAAGAAAACTGTTACTGAAAATACCTTTGAAAAACAAACAGGTGGTCGTGGGCAATATGCCCAGGTTATTATCGAGGTTAAACCGCTTGAAGAAGGAGAAGGTAAACGCTTTACTAACCAGGCTAAACCAGAAAGCGTACCTCGAGAATTTGCAGCAGCGGTTGAAATTGGAGTTTTTGAAGCCTTACAGGCAGGTGTTTTAGCGGGGTACCCGGTGGATGATGTGCAAGTCAGTTTAACCGGGGGGACTTACCATGAAGTTGATTCCAGTGAACAAGCTTTCAAAATAGCTGGAGCCATGGCGATTAAGCAAGCTTTAGCTGATGCTGATCCGATTCTTCTGGAGCCCATAATGGATATAGAGATTATATGCCCGGAGGAATATGTAGGTGATGTTATATCCGACCTAAATGCACGTCGAGGCAGGATATTTGGCTTCGAAGAGAACCGGGATACTAAGATTATTAAGGGCAATGTACCTCTGGCAGAGACTTTTGGTTATGCCACCAGTTTAAGGTCGCTTAGCCAGGGAAGAGCTAGCTTTTCAATGCATATTAAGAACTATGCTGAAGTACCAGAATCAAAAAGCAGAGAAATTATAGCTAAAAGGTATGGGCTACCAGTTTAAATAGTTTAAAGTTAGGTGTAAGGGGTGAGGCAATAAGGATTAGACTAAGAGAAACAAACAGGATATTATACATGAATGCTCTTAATGGTATACCCGGTACAAATAGAGCAACCCCTTTTACCCTTTAAGAAAACTTATACCACTTAAGAATATTAAAAAAGAAAGGTGAGAGATAGGATGGCAAAGGCAAAATTTGAGAGGACCAAACCTCATCTTAACATTGGCACTATAGGTCACGTAGACCATGGCAAGACTACATTGACAGCGGCAATAACCAATACCTTATCCAAGGTAGGTGGAGCCCAGGCCACTTCATATGAAGAAATTGACAAGGCACCAGAAGAAAAAGAAAGAGGTATAACTATAAACACCTCTCACGTAGAATATGAGACTGAAAACCGGCATTATGCTCATGTAGACTGCCCGGGACATGCAGACTACATAAAAAACATGATTACCGGGGCAGCTCAGATGGATGGTTCTATACTAGTAGTATCAGCAGCAGATGGTCCCATGCCGCAGACCAGAGAGCATATACTACTGTCTCGTCAGGTAGCAGTACCTTATATAGTAGTCTTCATGAACAAAACTGATATGGTTGACGATGACGAACTATTAGAACTGGTCGAAATGGAAATTAGAGAACTCCTAAGCGAATACGAATTTCCCGGAGACGACATTCCAGTAGTAATGGGTTCAGCCCTTAAAGCCCTGGAATGCGGATGTGGAACTAGAGAATGCGAATGGTGCGGCAAGATATGGGAGCTAATGGATACAGTTGACAGCTATATACCACTACCAGAAAGAGCAACTGACAAACCCTTCCTGATGCCAATAGAAGACGTATTCACCATAACCGGAAGAGGTACCGTAACTACAGGAAGAGTAGAAAGAGGCCAGGTCAAAGTAGGCGATGAAGTTGCTATAGTCGGTATGCGTGATGAAATTAGAAAGACCATATGTACCGGAGTAGAAATGTTCAGGAAACTCCTGGACTATGCTGAAGCCGGAGACAACATAGGTACCCTGTTAAGAGGAGTAGACCGCAAGGAAGTAGAGCGGGGCATGGTTTTAGCCAAGCCGGGGAGCATAAACCCCTTGACCAAATTCAATGCCGAAGTATACGTATTAACCAAAGAAGAAGGCGGTCGCCACACTCCCTTTTTTAGCGGCTATCGTCCCCAATTCTACTTTAGGACTACTGACGTAACCGGCGTCATCCAACTACCAGAAGGAGTAGAGATGGTAATGCCGGGGGACAATGTGCAAATGGCCATAGAGCTGATAACCCCGATAGCTGTAGAAGAAGGATTACGTTTTGCTATCCGCGAAGGGGGCAGAACTGTAGGTGCCGGTGTAGTTACCAGCCTGAGTGAATAAGATAGTTTTTCAACCGGGAGGGAGACTTTTTCCTTCCCGGGCAAATTCCTAACCGGAACAGATTCCCAGCAATATTTGCATACCAGGTTATGAAACCTGAAATGTTTTCGAACACCCGGCAGCGTGTGCCAATTAAAAGCCGATTTAAG
>DUMX01000179.1 GCA_012839665.1 Gelria sp. | reverse complement strand
TTTACCTTTCTGGTGATGAGGTTATAGAGGTTGCTGTACTTACAACTAAAAACCTCTCCGGCAGTGTTAATAGTATAATTGGAAGCAGGCTGTATTTGGAGAATAAGGGTTCTAAAAGTAATAAACCCACCTGGTTTAATTATTGGGACCGGGCACGGATTATCGATAAAGATGGTCGTAGTGACCATGTATTAAGAGGTGATAAGGTAAAAATCACCTACCTGGACCCGGACCCCGAAGGTATTGACGATGAAATTCCGCTGGAAATAATAATTACCGGCAGGCCGGACTGGAAGAAGGTTACAGGCGAAATAGAGGGAATTAGTGGTAGTGGTCAGGGGCGACAAGTGGTTTTAAAGAAAAATAAAAAATACACCCTGGATGCGAACGCAACCATCTGCCGTGAAGATGGCAGTCTTATTGCTTTTAATACTATCAGTCCCGGTGATAAGGTGGAGGTTATGGTAGACGGAGCTGGTGTCGTAATGAAACTAATTCTAAAGGACCCCCCGGCTAAAAAATCATCTTAAGGATTAAGAATTTGGCAGCATGCTTCGGATAAGCGTTTTTTAAGTTATGTTAGGAGTCTGAACATGGATAGATTAAAACACTTGAACCGTTTTTATGACATCTTAATGGAACTGCAATCTAAAACTGGAACCCGCACACTTGCGACTTCTGATATTTATATGGAATGGCCACAGCAAGGAGTATGTTTCTTTTTTCAGCCCGGAGAAATGCGAGATAATGGTAAACAATTACGTGTAGTGAGAGTGGGGATATCTAAATCTTCTGAAAGTCTCCAGAGTCCCTTATGGGATCGATTGCGGGAACACCGGGGTCCTATCAGGGGCAAGTTTTCCGGAGGAGGAAACCACCGGGTATCTAATTTTCGCCATTATATAGGTAGCGCATTAATGAACCGAGATAAGATACCTTGCTCAACCTGGGAGAAAATGGACAAAACTAATGCTGCTACGAGGAAGGCAGAACATCAGCTAGAAACGAAAGTAAGTGATATAATAAACGATATGCCTTTTCTTTGGCTCTCTACTGATCGTAGTTCCAAACCGGAACAACTTAACCTTTTTATTAAACGTAATGCGGTAGCATTGCTTAGTAACTATCGTAAACAAGATATCTTGGATGCACCCGCCCCTACCTGGTTAGGACGTTATTGCCCAAATGATGCTGTTCGCTGTTCAGGATTATGGAACCATCGTAGTGTAGATGTTAAATACAATCCCAGGCTTCTGAAATACCTGGATAAACTGGTACGGTTGGTGAAGTAAAGCTAAAGGATAACTAGGAGTGATATTTTTGAAACCCAGGCCAAGCAAAATCGACTATTACCTGAACATTGCTCAAAATGTAGCAGCACGTGGTACCTGCTTACGGCGTAATTTTGGTGCAGTAATAGTTAGAGATGACGCCATAGTATCCACTGGTTACTCCGGAGCCCCGCGAGGTTTACCTAATTGTTGTGATTTGGAAGTCTGTGAACGGGACCGCCGGGGAGTACCCAGCGGGGAAAGATATGAACTGTGCCGGAGCGTACATGCCGAAATGAATGCCATCATTAATGCAGGCAGGGATAAAACTCTGGGTGCTACTATGTATCTAACCGGTTTTGATGTTAAAACCGGGGAACTAATAGATGCCGAACCTTGTTTTTTATGTAAAAGAGTTATATTGAATGCAGGTATCTATAAAGTAATTTGCCGGACTAAAGACGGGAGTTCATGGGCGGTCATGCCGGAAGGACACCCCGATTACCAGCAGTAGTACCAGGAAAGGAGGGTTTGGGATGATTTATAAGCTTACTCTATTAAGGGATTTACCAGAAGCAGATGCGGGTTTTGAATTTTACCTTCGGGGAGGGCTGGCTTCCCACGATGGCGAAGAATGGTTTTCCTGGGTAACCCGAGAACCAGTTTACGCTCGTCTCTATCAGTTATATGTGGAAGAAAGAGAAGACTGGGTACAGGTAGAGGAAACTGATATTCCGGATACTCGTTATGAACTGCAAGATAATTTCCCTAACAATCGCCTGGTCTCATTTAAGGAGGCTTTGGATGAACAGGGTTTTCTCTATGATGAAAGCTTTAATGGAATTAACAATATTCGCTGTTGTGATGAACAGCTAAAAATGCTGGGAGCCACCAAAGCTGACTGTATCTATTGCAGTAATTGCGGTAAGGCGGTTCAGGATGCCGTCAACTACCTGGTTTGGGGACTAAAAGATGTACAGTCACCACGAAGAGCTTATTTTACTGAATTTAGTTATGACCCCTATTGTAAATTCATAACTGGCACAGTCAAAGACGAAAACACAGTCAAAGACGAAAATTTAAAAAAAGAATAAAAAATTTAGACGCGGAAATCACGGTTTCCGCGTCTATAATAATGTATCCGGCCTCGTCTGCAAGACCGGTTTTTTGTTTATGGCTTTAAGAGTTTTCTATAATATGATTTAGAAGTATATAAAGCTGCTGCCGGATTATGAGCTAAGACCCGGTCTTTAGCAATCAGGGTAGTTACCAGGGAGTTAGAATACTTGTTGAAAATGGCGTCATGTCCAACACACAAACCTATGGCTACATTAAGGTCGGTTTTTTCCCGGTTTAAAATATGCGCCTGCATAAGCGGATTACAGGAAGCTTCAAACTCCCCGGGGTTTAATTTAACCTCATCGGGAATACCCATTTCCGCTTTATCAAAACTACCTACTTTGCAGAGCACACAAACAACTTCAAACCCCCGCGCCCTCGCAATCCTGGTGAAAATTCGAGCTTCGTCTATCAATCCCGTACAGCTGGCTATGCCTATCTTTTTAGCCCCTAATATGGAGGCAAACTTCAGGGTTTCTTCTACCCGGGTAAGCTTGCCATAATATCTCCCCTCAACTTCTGCAGCTGCCTGCATAACCCTATGAGTTTCTTCCGAGTTATACTTATCTTTTACTGCTGATTTTTCTTCTTCGTCAAGTGAGGTGGTCAAACAAAACTCTGGAAATTCCCCTTTGAGGCGGGAGCACCTTCTACTACCACAATCAGCGCAGGAAAGTTGATATTTAGACATCAGATGGCCTCCTTTCATTTGTAATCATACTATATTAGAGACCTTTTGCTCTAGTAGCGGCAGGTCGCCCTGTACTTCCTCTTCTAACATATCCAATATCCGAGCTGACAGCTGCCCGTATAAAGGGTTAGCTCTATTTCTGGGCCTGGCCATATTAATATTAATAATATCTCTAATCTTCCCCGGACCTTTAGACATCACCATAATACGATCAGCTAAATAAATAGCTTCATCAACGCTGTGGGTAACAAAAACTATCGTTTTACGGTTTGCTTCCCATATTCTTAAAAGTTCACGTTGCAGTAAAATGCGAGTATGGGCATCTAGAGCACCGAAAGGTTCATCCATAAGCAGCACATCCGGGTCATTGGCCAGGGCTCGGGCTATAGCTACCCTCTGGCGCATCCCTCCTGATAACTCATACGGGTACGAAGTCGCAAAATCAGCAAGTCCTACCAAGTCTAGAAACCTCTTGCTAACCTTACGTCTTTCACGGATGGGTTTTTTAGCAAACTCCAACCCTAAGGCAACATTATCTGCTACTGTTCTCCAGGGAAGCAGGGAATATTCCTGAAAAACCATGCCCAACCTTTTATCTGGCTTTGTTACTGGTTGTCCCTGAAAGACCACGGTCCCTGCACTAGCCCGTTCTAATCCAGCAATTATTCTTAATAAAGTAGACTTCCCACATCCCGATGGCCCTACCAGGCATACAAAATCATTATTTCTAATTTCCAGGCTTACACCTTGCAAAGCATGAATCGATTGTCCCTTTTCAGTAACAAAAGTTTTATCAATGTTTTTTACCTTTATAATATCTTTATTCATATTTCTCATCTCCCCTATCTGGCTAGGCGCTGCCAACCAAACTTTTTATCTTCTACCAAACGGAAGAGATAGTCTAAAAGTGCCCCTACCAGGCCAATACTTATCATCCCCGCAATTACAATATCAGTACGAGCTATGGTATAAGCGTGGGTTATAAGATAACCCACCCCCGACAGGCTGCCCGGTAACATCTCGGCTGCTACCAGACACATCCATGCTACTCCCAGCCCCGTTCTCATTCCATTAACTATAGATGGTGCTGCTGCCGGAAGTAATATCTTACGGAAAATCTCGCCGCCTTCAGCACCTAATACCAATGCCGAATCAATCAAAGTCTTATTTACACTGTGCACTCCATAAATTGAACTAGTTAGGATGGGGAAAAATGCTCCGATAAAAATTATAAAAATCATAGATAATTTCACGTTATTAAGGTATATATACCACTGCCCCTGCTCAAGGCCGATTAATGTAGCCAGACTACTTACTCCGAACCAGGCAAGAACCAAAGGCACCCAGGCTAATGGAGGTATAGGACGAAATAAGCCTACAAAATTATTCAGTAAATTATAAACAAGTGAATAATATCCCATCAAAATACCCATTGGAATGGCAATTAATACTGCCAGGCAGTAACCAACTATGACCCTGACCAAACTGACTATTATATTACTTACCAGAGAACCCATACTTATAAGATTAGTCATTGGATTAAATAGCAGTCTGAAGACTTCTCCCACCTCGGGAAGTATTACCGGATTTTTTATTTGAATAGCCATATACCACCATAGACCAAAAAGAAAAAGCGGCACAAGCATTGAAATAGCAAATTTATATAATGATTTTAAATTCATTTATGACCACAGTGCCTCCCTTTGCCGGTTTCATTTAAAGGCATTAACAATAAGGTCCCCTGAATTATGCCAGGGAACCTTATTATACAAGAATGATAATTTATTCAACGAAACGAAAATCGAATAATAATTCCTCTACATCCTTGAGCTCTTTGTCCTTAAGCTGTCCTTCATATTTTCCCATTCGATTCAGGGTAGCCATATAAACCCCAATGCCATTTTTCCAGGTTTCGCCAGGTTTAGTTGTATAGATAATAACTGATTCCCGAGCTGCTTTTTCAGATAATCCCATCCATTCGGATGTAATTTTAGCTGCTTCGTCCATGTTGTCATTACACCATTCACTATACTTACCGATTAAATCCATAAGAACCTTAACTTCGCTCTCATAGTCAGATATCGTTTCATCACGAGCCGCTACTACGCAACAGGGCGCATCATGCCATTTGCCTTCAGGAGGGAGGTCACGAACCTCAAATATTACTTGTCCCACACCTTGCTCTGCCGCAACTGCCGGATAAGGTGCTGGTCCAACCCATCCATCCACCTGCTTACTAGTAAGAGCAGGAATAAGATTAGCCATTTCCTTCAAATCAACTAATAAAATATCAGCCGAACTATCATTTGCATCTTCGGTTATCTTAAAACCTGCTTCATATAAAGCTGACTCCAATACCATCTTGGGTGCGCTGGTAGGAGAATGATATCCCAGTTTTACAGGCGCAGAAGACTTATTAATATACTCTTCAAACGAACTCCAGTCTGTAATATTACTATCCTTAGGAAAAACTACCCCGATTCCTTCCGTTTGAATAGGCGACAGTATTTTGAAAGGGGTACCACGGTCGATTCCAGTTAACATAGCTGTAACCCTATGTCTATATGCTTTTGAGCAAAAAATGTTGCTGTTTCGGCACCACTCTTAGCCACTATAATATTGAGATTAGCTACCTTTTCGTCTCCAGCATATAATTCAAACTTTTCCTTAGGTACTATTTCTTTTAAATGATAACCCAAATCTTTAAGCTCTTCTCCTTTATACATAGCAGTTATAAACGGAACATGGTGATTACCGAATTGATAACTCACCTTCAAAGTGGGAACTTCTTTGCCGGGTTCTTCTGACCCTGTTTCTGCACAACCTGCTAGCAGTAGTGACATAGCCAACACCACGATTAACAACAGACTAAACTTACCCTTTCTCATACATACCCTCTCCTTCTCCTCTTTTTTAAATGATAAAAGCTTGTGATAAGGCGGCGGTAACTTCAGTTTCCGTAACAGCAGGTGATGCCCTTAATCACATGCTAATATGCCCCGGTCACATTTAAGATAGTTATAACAACTATTCCAAAATATTATTAACTTTTTCTATTTTAACCAAGCTAAGATATGTAGTCAATAGGTATAACCGCTATAAATATCTGCTAAATCCTTTGAACAATACTATTTTGCTAAACTACCGGTCCCTATAACTAGAAATTATTATATTTATAATGACGAGCGAATGACATTATGATTTGATAAGCTTAATAGAGTCAATATATAATGGTAAAGAAATGGAATTGACCTTAACAGGAAACTATCACTAATCTCGAAACGATCCTCAATAGGTAATATTTTTATAAACATGGGAGTGTGGGTACAGTTTGACGGAAATAAAATATAGTGCGGCATTAACTGGCGCGCCTTTCTTGTTTTACGAAAGCAGGCAGGTGGCCAGGCTCAAAATGAATGGTCACAGCCAGCAGCAAATTCGGGAGGAAATAAAAACCCAAAACCTATTTCAGTATGTAACGGAAAAGATCCTTACCAAAAGAATAAATACCGTACAAAAACGCGTAGATATATTGGACGAGACTATGCTCAAGTTTTTGGCGGAGAAACCATCTGAAACGGCCAAGGTTATCAACATGTACACAATCATGAAAACCAATGGTCTCATGCTTGATTTTATGGTTGAAGTAATCGGAGAAAAATTTGAACAGGGTAACTTGATTCTGGAGACAAAAGACTTGAACGAGTTTTTTGCTGCTAAAAGGGAGCAGCAGGAGAATGTAGCCCGGTGGAGCGATGAAACTGTGGCCAAACTAAAACAGGTGTTAACCCGCATCATTTATGAAGTTGGTATTTTAGCTGACCGTAATATCGGAAGACTACAGCGACTTACTTTGGACAAAGAAGTTGAAAAACACTTCCGAGACCGCGGGGAAGTTGACTTTTTAAGAGCCATAGGGAAAGATTAGATTAACGGGGGATGGAAAAAATGAACACTACCAGCAAGCGCCTGGAACAGATTATTCCCAAGATACAATCAGAATCATTCATTCAGAATAAAGGCCTGGGGAACGAAATCGGTTTTTACATATTTGACTATGACCCTGCTGATGAAATGTTGGTCCGGGATTATATAAAACACATAAAAAGCAAATTTAACTATGAGGGTTCCAATCGTAGAATTATAGAATACGATTTATACGAACTCCTCTTAGACATTGCCCAGGAAAAGAAAATTCTGGACCAGATACCGTTAATGGAAGAAGAACGTGGACGAGCGGTATTGGCAGATGCCATTGTAAAAGCAGTTGGTTATCAGGATTACATTAATAAAATGACCTTCGAGCGAAAACCGGGCGATGTACTATTCCTTACCGGGGTAGGAAAAGTATATCCTTTTATGCGTTCACATTCCATTCTTAATAATCTGCATCATGTATTTGATCAGCTGCCGGTGGTACTTTTCTTTCCGGGCAGTTATGATGGGCAGTCGTTAAGACTATTTAATCGTTTTCAAGATGAAAATTACTATCGTGCTTTCCAGTTGGTGAAATGAGTGAGGCGTGAACGGAGGTTCGAATATGCTGGTACGGGAAATGTTTAAAAAGGAGATAGACCGGGAAATAAAAGGGGTCATAAAGGTAGCACAGGATGATGAAGAAAATCGTTTTCAGGAATTGGACGAGTATGTAGTTACCAGAGAATTACATAAGCATATTGCTACCTTCTACCAAAACTATCAAAAAGGAATTGATGGTTATACCGATGAAATGGGGGTATGGATATCCGGTTTCTTCGGTTCTGGTAAATCCCATTTCTTAAAAATCCTTTCTTATCTTTTGGAAAACAATGAGGTTAAAGGCAAAAAACCGATTGAATTTTTTGCGGATAAGATATCTGACTCTATCCTTTACGCCGATATTGAGCGGGCATCACGGGTGGAATGTGAGACCATCCTTTTTAACATAGATTCAAAAAGCCCCTTGGGCATAAAAGGCGATAAAGAAGCCATTCTCAAGGTTTTCCTGAAAGTATTCTATGAACACCTGGGCTACTATGGAGATGATTTTAAGGTAGCTGAACTGGAGAAGTATCTTAACCGGGAAGGGGTACTGGAACAGTTTAAAACTGATTTTGCTAAAATAAAAGGGGAAACCTGGGAAGACCGGCGCAGTTGTTTCCTTTTTGACGAAGATGCGGTGGTGGTAGCGCTCGGCACAAGTGCTGACATATCCGAAAGCAGCGCCAGGAATTGGTTTAACCACAGCCAGACCCTGAATATCAGCATTGAGCAATTTGCCCAGGAAGTAAAAGACTATGTAGACAGCAAAGGGGAGAATTTTCACCTCGTATTTCTGGCCGATGAGGTGGGACAGTACATCGGTGATAATAGCGAACTGATGCTGAACCTGCAAACTGTGGCTGAAGACCTGGGGACCAATTGTAAAGGCAAGGTCTGGGTCATCGTCACTTCTCAGGAAGATATTGATGCAGTTACGAAAGTAAAAGGCAACGATTTCTCTAAGATTCAGGGCCGTTTCAAAACTCGCCTGAGCCTTTCTTCGGCCTCGGTCGATGAGGTCATTGAGAAAAGAATCCTGGAAAAGTCTGAACATGCCGTCGATAAACTTCGTTTAATCTACAGTGAACATGCGGCTACCTTGAAAAATCTGATTCATTTTTCCGAGGGTACGGTGGCTGATTTAAAGGGATACAGTGGTGAAGATGAATTTTGTGCCACCTATCCCTTTGTGCCTTATCAGTTCAAACTCCTGCAGGAAGTCTTTAACCAGATTAGACGCCATGGAGCCAGCGGCAAACATTTGTCCGAAGGGGAAAGGTCAATGCTGTCTGCTTTTCAGGATGCTGCCCGCAAGTATGCCGATGAAGAAGTGGGATTGCTGATTCCTTTTTATGCCTTTTATGATTCAGTTCATGAGTTTTTAGATGGAAGTGTCCAGCGGGTTATTGTGCGGGCTAGCGAAGCCGCATATAGGGGTGAGGGGTTGGAAGCCCAGGACATTGATGTTTTGAAGCTTTTATTCCTCATTCGTTACATTGGAGATATTCCGGCTAATCTGGATAACATCGCTACCTTGATGATATTCGGGATAAACGAAAATAAATTAAATTTAAAAGAAAATATTAAAAAGTCTCTAAATCGGCTTATTTCCCAGAATTATGTGCAAAAATATGCGGATGAGTACCGTTTCCTGACTGACGATGAACAGGACATCAACCGGGAAATTAGAAACACCGTTATTGATGGAGCAGTAGTAGTTGAGGAGATTGGCACCTATATCTTCAATGATATCTACGAGGAGCAGAAGTATCAATATAGCAAACGCTACCCCATTCCTTTTAACCGCAAAATTGACGAGACCAGTATAGGTAATCAGACGGCACGGATGGGACTTCGTGTTCTTACCCGGGCTTCTGATGATTATGACGCTGATGAAGCCGAACTGAAGATGGTCTCTGCGGGAAGCAATGATCTGATTATTCGTTTGGATGAACACAGCGACTATTTTGAAGAGATGCAGGAAGCTCTGAAAATAGAACGCTTCGATAAAATCAAGCAGGCGAATCTGCCTCCTAATCTGAAAAGAATAATGGCTGAGAAGCAAGAAGAAGCCAGGGAGCGGAAGGCACGGGCCAAAAGTATGCTGGAGAATGCCCTGTCGCAAGGACGGTACTATGCTAATGGAGAGAGAGTCGACCTTCGCGGCAGTAGCGCCAAGGAGAAAATGAACAACGGGCTGAAACTGCTAGTGGAGAGCGTTTATAATAAACTGTCCTATGTTAAAGAATTTCTGGACAATGACCAGAACATAGAGAGTATACTGAACCAAAATCTGGAGCAGTTCACCATAATGAGCAAAGAAGAGCCGAACCAGTTAGCCCTGGATGAAATAATCAACTACATTAATTTGCAGGACGCAATGCACCTACAAATTACCATGAAAAACATCCTGGACAAGTTTGAAGATGCTCCGTATGGTTGGCGGGAAATTGACATTGCAGGCATGGCTGCTACTCTGTTCAAAGAGCAAAAGATTCGCCTACTTTACCAGGGGGCTCTTCTGGAAGTAACGGACAAGGCTATTCCCGGTTATCTGCGCAAAAAGACCGAAATAGAAAAACTGCTGATTAAGAAACGAGTCAGCTTGGATGAAAAACTCATGAAAACGGTTCGGGAGATTTGCAAAGAGTTGTTTAACCTGGTTGATTTACCCTCAGATGAAGATGGTTTGATTCAGGAACTATTAACCAGGATAGAGGAAAAAATCCGGCAGATTAACGAAGATTATCTTAAACGTTATGAAGTCAAGAAATATCCTGGCAAAGATTTAGTGATGCGGGGACTGACCATATTACAGGACTTAGAACAATATAAACAAGACCACGAGACTCTGCTCAACAAATTAAAGGAATACCGGGACGATTTGTTGGACTGGGATGAAGACATGAAGATGATACAAGGATTTTTTAACAAACAGTATTTAGTTTTTGATAAAGGTCTGAAGATGTTAAAGCGGATTGAAGATAATCAGAGCTATCTTCAGGAAGAAGACTTTTTAAGTAAAACAGCGGAGTTACAAGCGATTATCGAAGACCCTGTACCCTACCAAAGAATCAGTCAAATTCCAGACCTTAACGCCTGGTTGGATAAGCATTTTGAAGAAAACCTAAACCTGAAAAAAGACAGCAGTCGGACTGCGGTCCAAAAAGACTATGAACAACTAGGCAAAGCCCTGCTCCAATACGGATTAGGTGATGAGGACAGGGAGAGATTCAGCCTGGATGTTAATAACTGGTATAAGGAGAAATATCAATATATAAATGCTAGCACCGGTTTCGAACGGCTGGATGCAGCTATTACCCAGAGTACAAATTATCGTAATAACATCTTACGTGAAATTGCTAGAGCTATTAAGGAAAAGCAGGAAGAAAATGGCGGAGACGACAAGGGCGATGCCGTTAATGACTCCCAAATCCAGACGTTGGAATTAAGGGAAATTGCCCCCAGGGATGATCTTCGCACTGAAGAGGATGTAGATAATTTTCTAACTGGCCTCGGGGAAAAACTTAAGGGATTTATAAAGCAGAGAAAAGTTATCCGGTTTATAAATTAGTCAGGAGTAAGGGGAAGCCTGATGCCCCGGTTACTCATTACTCCTTACGTTTCATCAGAAAGGTGATACCATGAATAAATCAAATCTCAGTGCTTTTGCCGCTGCTGCCAGAACTGAACTAATAAACCGGGTTAAGCAGAAGGCTTATGAACTGGGCATTACTGCCGCCAAAGTAAAAGAGGCTCAGATTGAGGCCAGTGATGCCATCTACATAAACGGAAAATCTTTGGATAGTGTACAGGTCAAACAACGGGACAGCCTGATTGCCGAAATTAATAAAAAAGGCTATAAGCAGGTAATGGAAGAGGTTGCCTATACCTGGTTTAACCGTTTTTGTGCCCTGCGTTTCATGGAGATAAATGACTATCTGCCTACCGGGATTAGAGCTTTATCTTCTACAATTCCTGGAAGTGTAGAGCCTGATATTATGCGGGAAGCCTTTAACCTGGATTTTGACTTTGCTAATGAGGAAGCGCGGGATACTTACCGGAAAAAGGTCTACGAACTGAAAGAAAAAAATGACCAGAATGGTCTTTTTAAATATTTATTGATAAGACAGTGCAATAGCCTGCATACTATTTTGCCTTTTTTATTTGAGAAAATCGAAGATTATACCGAAATCCTTTTTCCCGATAACCTCCTACAGGAAATCTCTTTCCTGCGGGCTATGACCAACCCGGAGATTATCCCCGAGGAGGATTGGCAGGACGTTGAAATCATCGGCTGGCTCTACCAGTACTATATATCTGAGAAAAAGGACGAGATCTTCGCCGACTTGAAGAAGAATATCAAAATCAGCCCGGAGAACATTCCCGCTGCTACCCAGCTTTTTACCCCCCACTGGATTGTACGCTATTTGGTGGAGAATTCCCTGGGACGGCTGTGGATGTTAAACCATCCCGAATCCCGCCTGGTAGAAAAAATGGAATATTATATTAAGTCGGAGCAGGAAGAGGAAGGTTACCTGGTTATTAAGTCGCCGGAAGAAATAAAAATCTGCGACCCCGCCTGCGGCTCCGGGCACATGTTGGTCTATGCCTTTGATTTACTTTATGCAATCTATGAAGAAGCCGGCTATATGCCCGCAGAGATTCCGGAAAAGATTCTTACCCACAACCTCTACGGTATCGAAATAGACAAACGTGCCGGAGGACTGGCAGCCTTTGCTCTGGTGATGAAAGCCCGGCAGAAACAGCGGCGTTTTTTCCGCAAAGGAATTCAGCCCCATATATGTGTATTGGAAAATATCCACTTTGAGGATGATGAACTTAAAAATTATCAGGAAGAAATCGGTTATGACCTGTTTACCGCCAATCTCTTTCCCACCTTGAAGCTATTCGAGGAAGCGGATAACTTCGGTTCCCTGATTCGTCCGGTTATTACCGATGTTTCCGATATCCTGCAGCTGCTGGAAGCAAGAGGCCTCTCCAGCAACCTCTTTTTTAATACCACCCATCAAAAGGTATTGAAGGCACTGCAACAGGTAGACTACCTCAGCCCCAAGTATCATGTGGTGATTGCCAACCCGCCTTATATGGGGGGGAGAGGGATGAATGGAAGGCTAAAGGCGTTCCTGGAGGAAAAGTATCTGGATGTAAAAGCCGATTTGTTTTCTGCCTGTATTGTTCGTAATACACAGCTTGCCTTGCCCAAGGGTCAGCTGGGATATATGTCACCTTTTGTCTGGATGTTTATCTCCTCCTA
>DUMX01000381.1 GCA_012839665.1 Gelria sp. | reverse complement strand
TCCGGAACTGGATAAGCTGCCCCGCCCTATCCTGGGTTTTGTAGGCGCAATTAAGGAATGGATTGATTTGGAGCTGGTGGCGGCTCTGGCTGATAGTTTCCCGGAAGGTTCGGTGGTAATGGTAGGGCCGGTAGGGTTTAATATTGATGTATCGGAATTAGAGAAACGTTCTAATGTTCATCTGTTAGGTTTTAAAAATCGGGATTTGCTGCCTACTTATTTAAAAGGCTTTGATGTTTGTTTGAATCCCTTCCGCCAAAATACCCTGACCGCCACGGTCAGCCCGTTGAAGTTTTATGAATATCTGGCATCGGGTAAACCTATTGCATCGGTACCTATGCCTGAAATAATGGGTTTTAAGCCGGTAGTGGAATTTGGGGAAGGTAGTGCGGACTTTGTTGCAGCAGTCCGCCGGGCTCTGGAGGATACGCCGGAGAAAAAAACCAGCCGCCTGCAAAAGGCCGAAGAGAATTCCTGGGAAAGCCGGGCTCAGTTTATGATGGAAAAGATTGAAGCCGCAATGAAACGAAAAGTTTCTAAGGAGGAAATGTAAATGCGAAGAGTTGCTGTGTTTGGTCTGGGGTTTGTGGGATTGCCCCTGGCCTTAAGTTTTTCAATGCGGGGCTGTGAAGTTACTGGTGTGGATATTGATGAAGAGCTGTTTGAAGAGCTCAATCAGGGCCAAAGCCATCACCTCGAAGTCTATGAAGGCCGCAGCCTGGTGGAAATCCTGCGGGAGCAGCTTGCTGCGGGACGTTTTCGGGCGGTTAGCGATGGCCGTGCCGCTATGCAGGAATGCGATAATATTATTGTAACTGTTGGTATTCCGGTAGAAGGAAACCAGCATGATATGAAACCGTTGATAGATGTCTGCCACACCGTAGGACAGGGCTTGAAAAAAGGCGACCTGGTGCTTATCCGCAGCACAGTTATCCCGGGCACTACCCGGGACGTTATTCTTCCTATCCTGGAACAGGAAAGTGGCCTGAAGGCGGGTTCTGATTTTTACCTGGCCTATTCATCGGAGCGTATCGCCGAGGGACGGGCTTTCCATGAGTTTGAACATATGCCCGCAGCTCTGGCAGGTCTTAACGAAGAATGCAGCCAACGGGCTTTTGAGCTGATGTCAATGGTTACGAAAGCACCAATTATGCAGGCAAGTGCCATGGAAGTTGTGGAAACCTCCAAGGTGATGGAAAATATCTCCCGGGATGTTAATATTGCTATATCTAATGAGTTTGCCCGTTTTTGTAAGAATATGGGGATTGATGTTTTTGAAGTTATTGCCGTGGCTAATACCCACCAGCGCGTTAATCTCCTTACCCCGGGACCTGGTGTAGGCGGCTACTGCCTGCCTAATGCCCTGTATTATCTTTTACCTAAAGCGCGGGAACTGGATGTTGGCTTACCTCTTTTGCAAACTGCCCGGCAGGTAAATGATGAAATGCCACGTTATGTTGCTGACCTGGTGCTCCGCAATCTGCCAGTGGCACCTGCACAAGCGCGTATTGCCGCCCTGGGTCTGGCCATGAAGGATTATTCCAATGATGACCGGATGAGTCCGGCCCTGGCTGTCATTGCTGCTTTAGAAAAGGCCGGCTGTCAGGTGCGGGCCTATGACCCCGCCGTTCCTAATTTTTATCCTTTTAAAGTCGATAGTTTAGAAGAAGCGGTTAAAGGGGCTCACGGTATCGTGGTGCTGACCCGTCAGCATGAACTGGATGAGGTGGATTTTAAGGTTTTCAAGGGTTTGATGGCTGACGAAGTCCAACCTTTTATTGTAGATACGAAAAACGTGTATGACCCGGAAGTGGTCAAGCAGCATGGTTTTCGGTTAGAACGGCTGTAAAACTGCATCCTTCGGAAGTGGAGTGAGTAAAGGTTTCAAATAAGTCAATTGCCAGGGCGGCAGGTATTATCATGGTTTTAAATGTGTTGGGGATGCTTCTGGGTTTTGTCCGAGAGCAGGTCATTGCGGCGCGCTTTGGCACCTCCATGTTAACCGACTCTTATATCATGGCTTTTACCCTGCCCAATTTAATTTACGTTATTATAGGCGGAGCGTTGGCGACCGCCTTTATTCCTGTTTTTACGGATATATCGGTACACCGCAGCCGGG
>DUMX01000178.1 GCA_012839665.1 Gelria sp. | reverse complement strand
GTTCAATTAACTTAAATGCCTGGCACCAAAAACGAATGGAACGAACCATGTTTTTTCCTACTCCCAGGCGCTCAATTGCATCCGGAGCTTTGAATACATTCCCATCTTTAGTAACTGCATCATAACCTTTTTTGAGCCACCCATACCGTGGTGTAAAGGTCTCGTGTCTCCCAAGATTGCCTTGTTCTATGTAATCATCTATATTTAATACTTCTACACCCATTTTCCCCTCTTACTCCTCGGTCAACATATTCCAAAGTTAGACAAACTAGTATGGTATGCTTTGCTGTTTTTATCCACAAATTGACTTTGCCCAATAAGATTTGACAATTATGTTATTATTCTATTAATCTGTCGCTAAATCCTTCCTTAACCGCTAAATCTCTTTTAAGACTAATATAAAACTCTCTTGAGTAAATGCCTTTGGCTTATTATAGCTAATGATTATGACAAGAGCATGTCATGATGTTTTAAAACTACCCAGACTTATTTAAAACTGACTTGGGTTTATATTATGGGTATGCAAATTTCCATCGATTCGCTTAATAAGACTTACCGTGTGCCCCATGATTTGCGGCCCGTTTCGATAAAAGATCATCCTCTTGTCCGCCTGCACACAACTTGTGCCCGCTCCGAATAGTTTTTCTTCTCCATACCAATCCCTTCCAGTAGCATAACGAAGTTCATAAGTCCCCAGGGGTACTTTAGTTTCTATACTCTGACCACCCCAAACAAAGATAGTTACCGCCGTCTTACCTGTTTCTATATCAACTAACTTTACATAATAATTTACCTCGGGTGCAGTATGAATACTAAAAGGAGCAATCGCTTCAGCCTGCTGAAAGTAGCAAACCTCACCATTAGGGGGAAGATCCAGAGCAGGCATGTTCTGATCGGGTTCGCTATAGTTAGTATTGAAGGCGGGGATGCGAACTTCAGGGCTTTGAACAGAAAACAAAGAATTATTTGCCGACCACAGCTTACCAACTATAAAGATGATCAAAAATAATACCATCAGAGTGGTAATCGAAGGTCTATGGTCTTCTCTATGGCGTTTCATGGTTTTTCTAATAGGTGGATTACCGGGTGTTCTACTATAATGTCCGGGGGGAATTTGCTTAGAAGGCGGAGACATTGGTATTTTATGCTTTAGTAAAATTAGCTGGTCGCTTAATTCTGACTGAGGCGCTTGTTTTCCTAACTGTCGGCGATCATATTCGTATCTTCTCATCTCGTCTCCTAAGATGTAATAAGCTTTTTCTAGTAAATCCCGTTTCTGCCCGGATTCCTGGCTATTGTCCTGGCACTCATTAAGTAACTGATAAAACGCCTGCATAATTATTTCCTGACTGGCATCCGGAGCTACCCCCAGGATTTCATAGTAATTCTCTTCGTTTGATAGCCTCATCTTTTTGGTCTCCTATAAATAATTAATTACTGCTTTACCTTATACTGTTAATTCTCCTGTGTGTCAAATTTATCCTGCTACAATTTTTTTCGCCTGTTTGAACAAGCGGCATAAGTTTGGATATGAATATGGAAGTGGGCTATCATGCTATAGTTTATTTTGATTTCGATGGTAAGAAAGTTGAAATTATTGATATCGACAATAGAGAATTGGGTGAATTGAGAGGGTTTTTTGATAAAACACGATGAGGATAAAATTAGTCCGAGGTTCCCCGGACTAATTTATTTTAGGTGCATCTTTTAGTCGCCAGTTATCTCAAACTCTCTATAAAACGGTAGCGTTTTCTGGTAGCCATTATATAAATTATTTCAAATATGCCTACGGTGTTGATTACTAATAGAGCAATAAACCAGCCTCTGTGGTTCATACGGGCTGATCTCCACAGGGCCAGACCCTTCCAGAATATAGACCAGATGAGCAATGGATACATAATCATTGGATTAGTTAATACCTGCTGCATAATTTCCACCATCAACAACTCCTTTTAAACCTTAATATGTTAGGGGAAGAGCCCCGGCCTTATTGTAAAAAAGCCTCATCCATAATGCTTAAAAATGAAACAATGTCTCTTCTTAGCATCTTAGATATTTTGGATAGCTTTTTCAAGAGGGCCATTTCTTTATTTGAATCAAGGTTGACACCGTAAACATTTCTAAACACATGTCTAAACCCTCTGAGTTCATTCAGTAACTTTATTGTTTCCTCCGAATACAGTCTCGGTCTCAACCCATCTAACTCCAGGCCCATGTTAAAAATCAATTGATAATGCCAATTATCTCCTTCTGGCATTCCCTCTCCAGTTGCTTTGCATACATGAGTAGCAATTTTCTCTATAGCATTATAATAATCATGCAGATATGACCCAATAGCTCTACGGGCCAAATCACTGAATATATCCAATCCGGAAATATTGGTGCTTACAACCTTTGGAAATAATCCTTCCTCCCTTAAAGCCTGTTCTATCAAATTCAAATTCTGTAATTCATAATCCATCCTGGCCTTTAAAGCAATGTATTCACTTCTATTCATCACAGCTTCACTCCAGTCTGTTGTATATTTTTACGTAAACTCTCTAAAACATCGGTACCACAAGCGATGCTCACCTCAATATCACCGGCAATCATTTGGGCCTCATGGAGTGCCATGAAATAGCCTTCGCCCAGGCTCTCAACATAGAGGTCAATATCCGAATAATCGTCAAACCTACCATTTACCAAAGAACCGTATAATACTACGTTTGATACGCCATATTTATCCTTTAACATGTTTGCAACATCTTTAGCTGCTTTTAATGCTTTTTGTTTTCTCAGTTCTATTTTTTGTTTTTTCTTTTGTTCAATTACCTGATGGTTTCTTCGAATTTTCTCAATCATTAAAGCAGCACCTCCCTATATGTAGGGAACACCGTTAATGATTTCCCAGCGCTGGTCATCCGGCCATTTCAGGTAGTCAGCATTATCAGGCCTGGGGGTGGACATGGACATATTCTATCCTCTCCTCCTATTTCCGTCCGGGTCTTCTAAACTCATTATAACCTCATAAAATCAGTATGCAACCCAAATACTTAGAAGGAAGGGGGCCAGTATAATAAATTACAATAAGTTGGCATTAACTCCTGGTTTGTTAGTAAAATGATATTATTAGGAAAAGGAGGGAGTTTAATGAACTGCCTGGAAGCTATTATGACGCGGCGCAGTATCAGGAAATTTAAGTCGGACCCGGTTAAGCGGGAAGATATTATGACCATTCTGGAGGCGGGACGCATGGCCCCGTCAGCGGGTAACCTGCAGCCCTGCCATTTCGTGGTGGTGCAAGACCCGGCTATAAAGGCCAGGCTTAAGCAGGCGGCACTGGACCAGGAATTAATCGGCAGTGCCCCGGTGATAATAGCCGTTTGCATCGAACCAGAACGTTCTTCGAAGTATGGTGACATGGGACGACATTACTTTTGCTTGCTGGATGCTGCCAATGCTACTGAAAACATGCTGCTGACAGCTCATGCCCTGGGTTATGGAGCCTGCTGGGTAGGCGGTTTCATACAGCTGGCAGTTAAGGAGGTACTGGGCTTGCCGGAGGATGTTCATGTGGTCTCACTCATTCCACTGGGACGAGCCGATGAAAAACCTGTGGTACCCCTGCGCCGGCCGCTGGAAGAATTGGTGCGTTGGGAAAAATGGTAAACAGAAAGGGGAAGGCTTATGATGAGCGAAATCATGGAATACCAGATGTTTATCGATGGACAGTGGACACCCGGCTCTTCCGGGGATACTATGGACGTGATTAACCCGGCTACCCAAGAGGTAGTGGCACGGGTGCCCCGCGGTAACAAGGAGGATGTGGATAAAGCTCTGGCCAGTGCACGCGCTACTTTTGAATCCGGTGTTTGGGCTAATAAGTCTGTAGAAGAAAGGGCCCAGGTGCTTATGAATGCGGCCATGCTGGCGATAGCCCATAAAGACCGTTTGGCCTACTTGGAGTCTTTGACCTCGGGTGCAACTATTCGACGTACTACTACAGTTGATGCAGCGGAAGTAAGTGCTACCCTACTGTTATCGGCTATGATTGCCAAAGAGCTGCCCAAAGTGGAGCACACTTTTTTCTCGCCCCCCTGGGTGGCTCCCATGCATAGTTATTGGAAACGGGAACCTATAGGGGTATGTGCCGGTATTACCCCCTGGAACTTTCCTTTGATATTAGCTGTTTTTAAGATTGCTCCGGCTTTGGCCATGGGCAACAGCCTGGTCCTGAAACCGGCCAGTATTACCCCGGTTACTACTCTGGAGTTGGCTAAGATTTTAAGTGATGCTGGAGTACCCCCGGGGGTGTTTAACGTAGTTACCGGTCCCGGGTCTTCGGTTGGTGATTATATGGCCCGGCACCCGGAGGTAGATAAGATTGCTTTTACCGGGTCTACCGAGGTGGGACGCCATATTGCTCACCTGGCAGCTGACAGTATAAAACGAGTTACCCTGGAACTGGGGGGAAAGTCTCCTATTATTGTGCTTGATGATGCTGACCTGGAAGTGGCGGCTAATATGTGCCTCCTCGGATTTTTATTGCATTCGGGGCAGGTTTGTGAATCGGGTACGCGGCTGTTTGTCCCCCGGCATATGCAGGATAAGCTGGTAGAGCGTATGATTGCTAAGATTGAGAAAATGGTAATTGGCAACCAATTAGAGTTGGAAACTGACCTGGGCCCCATTGCCAATCAGGATCAGTTAAATACTATTATGAATTATGTGGAAATCGGTAAAAACGAAGGCGCCCAATTAGCTTATGGCGGTAACCGCTTGACTACAGGTATATACGAAAAGGGCTTCTTTTTTGAACCTACTATCTTCATAAATTGTACAAACCAGATGACCCAGGCTCGGGAGGAAATATTCGGTCCGGTACAGTGTGTCATTCCTTATGATGATGAGGAGGAAGCTGTCGCCATGGCCAATGATAGTATCTACGGCCTGGGGGGCGGAATTTGCAGCACTAATGCCGGACGAGCTCAGCGGTTGGCCTCTCAACTGCGTACGGGAACGGTATGGATTAATACCTGGCATGTACTGCGTCCGGATGCGCCCTTCGGCGGCTATAAACAGAGCGGTTATGGACGTGAATGCTCTTATCATTCTCTGTTAGCTTACAGTGAAGTTAAGCACGTCTGTCAGGATTTGACCCCGGATGGCAATGATAAGCTGCTGAATCTGTTAATCGGTTCCAATCGTTAGGCAAGTGGCAATGATAGGAGGTTTTAAAAAATGGCTATTCCGAAATATTTTATGTGGGATTTTCGCAGTGTGGTGGAAGTCGGTCCCGGCTGCCGCACTTTTGTGCCCCAGCGTTTTACTGATATGGGCTGTAAACGTATCGGTTTAATTACGGACCCCGGTTTGGTAGAAGCCGGCGTAGTATACGGCATCAGGCTCTATCTTATC
>DUMX01000177.1 GCA_012839665.1 Gelria sp. | reverse complement strand
CACCAGGGAAGAATTTATGCCCAGAGCAATCCCAGTAAGTCCGGGGACTCGGACCATTTAGATAGGTTTAAATAACCATTAATTAGCGTATTCTAGACAGTTCGTCCTTAAAGGCAGGCCTGTTGTTATACTGGGTTAGCAGAAGCTGGATGATATTGCCGGCAGCTTCCTCCCCGCCTGCATTTTTAAGCATTTTGATTATGCGGCAAACATCCTGGTAATCCCTGCGCTTATTAGCCTGATAAGCCCTTTGTTGAATATATGTGACAAAAATATCCCAAACCTCTTCCCTATATTCCGGTATAAGATATTTATAAAAACGCTCCATTAATGAGGGCCTTTCTTTAACATAGCTTAATAGTTTGTCCTTTTCTTCCTCCTCTATCAGAATCCGAGTATAAGCTTCTGAGGTTTTGTTCTTAGTTTCTACTAGAAATAGTATTTCCGGGTAAACAAGTGCCCAATCCGCAGCCGAATAGGTATTTTTCAAATCCACATAATGCTCAAAGCTTCCAGACACAACAAACTCAATCCCCAGCTTACGCTGTTCAACTATGTTTCCACCATTTTTATAAGCTTGATAACGCAGTTTTCTCCATTGGTTTACCAGCCCCGGTAATTTCTTATCCTGTTCTTCCCCATCGGTGGTGTATTTTATTACTGCATCATAATCCTGCTGCTTCATAGCTTTATCAATGGCTATTTCCCTAAATTTCGAATAATGCAGGTTTTGTTCCACAAATGACTGCGCCACCTGTTCGTTTTCATATTCCTTCATCAGGTAATAGCGTAAAAGTGTTATCTGTTCTTCATAATATTCTTGATCCCAGTGGCCTTTTTCAGGGTAGTTTTCCAATAAATCCTGGAGATACTGATCTAGTCTGCTACGCAAGATAGAAACATCGCAAAAATCACTGCACCTGCTTAATAAATCCAGCCGGTATTCATTCCATGAATTATAGCGACTATCTGCAGCTTCTTCCAGCAATCGGGTAAACAGTTTTTCCTTTTCTGCAGCGGTCAGTTCCCCATCTTCAATCATTTCATCCAACAGAAAAAAGCTATCCTGAATCGTAGCATCAAAAAATCCCTCATAATCATCTGTTCCTTCCATTACTTCGAGCATCTCCTGTATCACACAAAGCGCTAACTCCACAGCGTGCAGGGGCTTATCCTGTAAATATGTATTTCTGGCTCTTTCCAGTACCACTTCCGCTCCCTGAACGGCTCCTTCCCATTCTTCATAATCTATATAATCCCGGTTTAAGTTCTTCTCAATATAGGTTTGAATTAGCTGTCTACACTGCACGATTTCGGCTTCATCGCTGCGGTCTATAAAATTCAGCTCAATCCTCTTTTTAATCTCTTCATATTCCGCCGCCAGCGAGCATAAAAAGGCTACCAGTTCTTCCTTGCTTTGTACCGATAAAATCTGCTGCAAATCTTGTTTTTCAAGTTCAGATGAATTCACCCCGGAATTTGTTGTTACCGCATGCACCGTCACCTGTTCCGGCGAGGAAACATGCTGCATATTTCGCAAAGCGTAGAACACTGCCACCTGGTGTTTGCAATATTCACCCATATCATAAGGACAATCGCAGCTGGTTCCTACAATATTATTGTTGGAATCCAGCTTTACCTCCACCAAATAGATATCGGTGCCTTCAACCTCAGCTTCATAGCTTAACCCGGTCACTTGTACAATTGACAAAATACACTTGCTGGTATAATAGTCCTTGCCCCTATATAGAATTTTAGCGTCGATGTATTTTTCAAAATCGTTCAAATTCATAATATTCCTCCCCGGCAACATAGCTTATTTTAATTATAGCATTCAATTAACTGGTACAACTAGCTATTGCAAACTATATATTCAAACTCTCTCCATTGTTATGACGTCAAGAGCTTTCGACTCTATACTATACTGAAAACAAGGTCACCCCGGTTGCTTTCCACAGTGCCGTTTTAATTTCACCTTGAAAAACATTACCTTCTCATTGAATTACTCAACGAAAACCAACTATGCCATACCCTAATATTCACAATCACCCGACAATATTTAGGTATGTTGGATTGTATTGCAATATGTTTGGTGAAAAAACAAATATTCTTTCGATATTACCAAAACCCTATATAAAGGAGTCGAAAATCTGAATAGAACAAAACAATAACAAACTACAGTTGACATCGTGACAGATTATGTTAGAGTTATGTCAAGTATTATGTGTTTTAGTATAATTCGGCTCAATTTTGTTTATATTCTGACAACTTTTTTATTTGTTTTGGGTAAAAGAGATAAATTAACGAAAAATAATAATTACGCTTCGAGTCTATTAACCTAAAGCTCCATGCCAGGGTTTTCAGACCGATATGGTATATCGGGAAACGGATATGCCTTCCCTTATTGCGAAAAGAAGCGGCAGATTGTTTAGGTATTGAACTTTCATCTAAATGATTTAATATGTCTTTTTAAATTCAAGACATCATAGCCTGGCTTGTTTTCAGCCAGGCTTTGTTTTTTTATGGTGACAAAAAAGCAAGGGAAAAAACTTTAGAGATATCTAATTGACTTTTACTATTTCCAGTAAGACCAATAGAGAAACAACCATTGGCTGCACCGGAACATATATATTTGGTGGGTAGTGACAGCTTTACTTTCTCATCTCCGGTACAGGATGGCGAAATGAAGCAGGAAGCTTATTTTTCTCGGAAAGAGCTTGAGAGGAGGAGATAAATATTTCATTTAATTGTTACCGGGCAGTGTCTGCAAAGAGAAGATAGATATCTTATAAATACTGACCGAAGATCTTATTTAGAGAAACAAGAGAAACATAGGGAGGGTTTGAAATTATGCAATTGATGAAATGGGGATTAAAGCCCCGTAGCAGGAAGCTAATTGCCTGCATGGTGGCCTTAATCATGT
>DUMX01000176.1 GCA_012839665.1 Gelria sp. | reverse complement strand
TCAGCGAAAACCAACTTGCTATTACGATTACCGTCTATCTCGTGCAAAATCTTTTGCTCGGAATAATAGGCCAACAGCGGGTTAGTTTGCTCCTGATATACTTCTAACCTTTTAGCCACGGTTTCGCCCCGGTCATCGCTACGTTGTATCAGTTCTCCCCCGCAATTATCACAGATTCCTTCTATGCTGGGGGGGCTAGAATGAAGATTATATACAACTTTACATTCCTTACAACTTACCCTTCCTGACAAGCGCTTAATAAGAATGTCGTTGGGAACGGCAATATTAATGGCAACATCAATTTTTCTACCGGTACTACTCAGAACCTTTTCCAGAGCTTCGGCCTGTACTATAGTCCGGGGAAATCCATCTAACAAGAAACCAACTTTACAGTCAGCTTCCGCCAGTCTCTCTTCTACTATGCCAATAGTTACTTCATCCGGTACTAGTTTACCAGCATCCATGTACTTTTTGGCTTCCTTACCCTGTTCGGTTTTACGGCTAACTGCGTCCCGAAACATATCACCAGTTGATATATGAGGAATAAGGTACTCCTTCTTTATAAACTCTGCCTGAGTCCCCTTACCTGCACCGGGGGGTCCCATAAGTACTATGTTCACTAAAAATCATCTCCTATTTAACAAAACCCTCATAGCTGCGCAATAGCAAGTGCGATTCAATCTGTTTCATGGTATCTAAAGCAACGCCAACTACGATTAACAGTGAAGTACCTCCAAACCAGATGCTGGTTACTCCAGTAAGACCTATAACAAAGTTAGGTAAAACTGCAATCAAGGCTAAAAATACTCCTCCGCATAGGGTTAACCGTGATAATACTCTATCTATATACTCTGCCGTAGGTCGACCCGGTCTGATTCCAGGAACAAATCCGCCATATCGCTTAATGTTATCTGCTACATCCATAGGATTAAATATAATAGCCACATAGAAATAGGTAAAGAATACTATCAAAGCGGCATAAAAGGCATTATAAAGTACACTGCCAAAATGAAAATAGGTATTTAGAAACCGGTTAAGGCCTGCTTCAGGGCTCATCCATGCACCAATAGTAGCTGGAAACATCATCAAAGCCATGGCAAATATTATAGGTATAACACCGGCGGCATTAACCTTAAGGGGCAAGAACGTGCTTTGCCCTCCGTAGAGCTTGCGTCCCACTACTCTCTTAGCATACTGTACTGGTAGTCTTCTTTGTCCTTCGTTAACTGCAATAATAGCTACGATTATAGCCAGAGCTATTACTATAAACAGGAAGATATTAAAGGCACCAATAATGCCACCCGATAATTCCTGCCCTACCCCGCTAATCTGGCTGGGTAACCTGGATACGATACCTGCAAAGATTATCAGGGAAATACCATTTCCAATGCCGTTTTCGGTTATCATTTCACCAATCCACATTAGAAGGGCAGTTCCTGCAGTCAGCGAAATAGCAATTATCAAATAAGACCCGATGCCGGGACTAACTATCGCACCACTCTTACTTAAAGCAGCAGACATTCCCATGGCCTGGATAAAGGCTAGTACTACAGTAAAATAACGGGTATACTGAGCAATAACTTTGCGCCCTTCTTCGCCTTCTTTTTGTAGTTCTTCCAGTCTGGGTATAACTACGGTTAATAGCTGCATAATAATGGTAGCATTAATATACGGGGTTATGCTCATGGCAAATATACTAAAACGCTTGAAAGCTCCCCCGGAAATGATATCAAAAAAACCAAATAACTGTCCCTTAAGGAGCTGTTCCAAGGCCTCTGGGTTTATCCCCGGTACCGGAATATGGGCACCAATACGAAAAACAAGTATCATAAACAAGGTGAATAGTAGCTTTTGCCTCAGGTCACCGACCTTGAAGGCCTGTTGTAAGGATCCCAGCATTAAATCACCTCAACTCTACCACCCCGGGCAGTAATTTTTTCTTCTGCCTGCCTGCTTATTTTATGGGCCCTGACCGTTAGTTTCTTCTCCAGTTCCCCATCACCCAGGATTTTAACTCCATCCTTAATGGAATTAATTAAACCTGCGTTCTGCAGTACCTCGGGATTTATCTCACTACCGTCTTCAAACCTGTTTAAATCTCTGATATTGACAATGGCATATTCTTTTTTAAATATGTTGGTAAATCCACGTTTGGGCAGACGCCTCTGTAACGGCATCTGGCCACCTTCGAAGCCTGGTCTGACTCCTCCACCTGCGCGCGCCTTCTGGCCTTTGTGTCCCCGGGTTGAAGTCTTCCCACGACCAGAACCAGGGCCCCGTCCTACTCTTTTGAACCGTTTATTTGCGCCCGGGGGAGATTGTAATTCATCCAGTTTCACTTTAGGACCTCCCTCTCACTAATCTAATTCTTCAACTTTTAGCAGGTGATTAACTTTATTGATTTGACCCCATATTTCTGGGGAATCATCTTTAATTACACTCTGCTGTAATTTCTTAAATCCCAAGCTCCTAATAGTAGCTCGCTGGGTTTCGGGACAGCCAATAAAACTCTTGACCCACGTTATCTTTAACTGTTTAGCCAAGTCCTAACCCTCCTAGCCCAAAATCTCTTCTATGGTTTTGCCTCGTTTCCGGGCAACATCTTCGGCTCTTTTCAAATTTGTTAGCCCTTCCATAGTGGCATGTACCATATTGTTAGTGTTGGCAGAACCAAGTGATTTGGTAAGAATATCTTTTATCCCGGCAGACTCTAATACTGCTCGGACTGGTCCCCCGGCAATAACACCGGTACCAGCAGATGCGGGTTTCAGCAGTACCTCACCAGCACCAAACCTGCCAATAATCGTGTGTGGAATAGTTCTTCCGTCAATCAACGGTATTTCAATCATATTTTTTTTGGCATTTTCTATAGCTTTACGAATAGCTTCAGGTACTTCAGTAGCCTTACCCTTGCCAGTCCCTACTTTACCCTCGCCATCACCAACTACGACCAGAGCACTAAAACTAAACCTGCGTCCGCCTTTTACAACTTTGGCTACTCTTTTTACGTTAACTACCTTTTCTATAAGTTCCGGACCAGTCTGTTCTTTGTCAATCATCGTGTCCCTCCTATTAATTCGTGAGATTGATTAAAATTCAAGTCCATTTTCTCTGGCGGCATCTGCCAGAGCAGCGACTCGTCCATGATATTTGTATCCACTCCGGTCAAAGACTACTGTGGTAATACCTTTTTCCTTAGCTTTGGAAGCAATACTACTCCCAACCGCTTGGGCAGCTTCTATATTAGTTTTAGAAGCCAAGTCCTTAAGGTCTTTGTCCAGGGTAGAAGCTGTTACCAGGGTTTTCCCCTGATTATCATCTATTATCTGGGCATATATGTGGTTCAAGCTTTTATATACGCAAAGCCTGGGAGCTTCAGCGGTTCCACTCATTTTCTGACGTACCCGGGCATGCTTTCCCCGTCTTAATTGGTTTCTACTAGTTTTTTTAATCAAGTTCTGGTCACTCCCTTCCCGCTTTATTAAATACCGGCGGCGCCGGCCTTGCCAGCTTTACGCCTGATATACTCATCCTCATATTTAATACCCTTACCTTTGTAAGGTTCGGGCTTCCTTATGGCACGGATGTGAGCTGCGGTATTACCAACCAGTTGTTTATCAATACCCTTTATAGTAATCTTGGTTGGGGCAGGGACCTCAAATTCTATCCCCTCGGGAGCATCTATTTCTACAGGGTGCGAGAACCCGATATTAATTACCAATTTCTTACCCTGCATCTGTGCTCTATACCCTACACCGACTAGTTCCAGTTTTTTCTCAAAACCATTAGTAACTCCTTCAACCATATTAGCAATCAAAGCCCGACTAAGCCCATGAAAAGAACGCTGCTGCTTGTTATCATTGGCTCTTTCTACCAGAGCCTGATTATCTTCCTGGATTACAGAAATTCCTTCCGGTAATGTCTGAGCCAGAGAGCCTTTAGGGCCCTGAATAGTTACTATATTGCCATCTACCTTTACTTCAACGCCTGCGGGTAGACTAATAGGTTTTTTACCAATTCTTGACATTGTCTACTCCTCCTTGAGCTACCATATATAGCATATTACTTCGCCGCCCAAGCCGCTTTTGCGAGCTTTTTTATCGGTCATCAGGCCCTGGGAAGTGGATATTATAGCTGTACCCAGACCGCCCAAAACCTTGGGAATTTCATCCTTTTTGACATACACTCTTAGCCCTGGTTTACTTATCCTTTTAAGCCCGGTAATAACCTTCTCCCGGTTGGGGCCGTACTTGAGGTATATCCTGATAATTCCTTGTTTACCATCTTCTATATATTCATAATCCTTGATGTACCCTTCCTCTTTCATAATTCCTGCTATTCCCATCTTAAGCTTGGAACCGGGTACTTCAACGGTTTCATGCATGACCATGTTACCGTTTCTTATTCTAGTTAAGAAATCGGCTACGGGATCAGTCACGACCATATCTTATACCTCCTTTTAATAGACCTACCAGCTTGATTTGGTAACACCGGGTATTTCTCCCTTGTGGGCTAATTCCCGAAAACATATTCTGCACATGCCAAATTTGCGCATATAGGCTCTGGGGCGTCCACATATCTTACAACGATTGTAACTTCTGACTTCATATTTCGGTTCACGCTTTTGCCTGACAACCTTTGCCTTCTTGGCCATTCTTTTTACCCCCTATCTAAACGGCATTCCCATGTGTCTTAAAAGTTCTCGGGCTTCCTCATCAGTTTCAGCAGTAGTTACTATTACAATTCCTAAACCTCTAATTTTATCAATTTTATCGTACTCTATCTCGGGGAATATGGTCTGTTCCTTAATACCTAAAGAATAATTACCGCGTCCATCAAAAGACTGCGGAGAAACCCCCCTGAAATCGCGTACCCTGGGCAGGGATAGGTTTATTAACTTATCCAGGAAGTTATACATTCTTTCTCCCCTTAAAGTAACCTTGCAACCAATTGCCATGTCTTCTCTTAATTTAAAACCGGCAATGGATTTTTTCGCTCGGGTAATTACCGGCTTCTGTCCGGATATAACGGTGAGATCATTAACGGCACCGTCTAAAGCCTTGGGGTTTTGTATGGCTTCGCCAACACCTATGTTAATTACTACCCGCTCTACTCGGGGAACCTGCATGACATTTTTATA
>DUMX01000175.1 GCA_012839665.1 Gelria sp. | reverse complement strand
TTAATAGATTTATACTGGGCTATGAATATATACGCCAATATAAGGCGGGTTGGAATAAGAAACAGATAGCTAAAGTTCTGGATATTCATAGCCCAGTATAAATCTATTAATACCAGCATCCTTTAGAGACGTCAGCATGTCCTGATTGGCTACTTTTACCGTAAACTCTATCGGAGTCGCATCTTTCTTAATATCCGAAGACTCGATATAATCATCTGCCTGTAACCGCTTTAAAGGGCGGGCTCGAGTAGGAAAAAATGGTTCCCTTTCTCCGCTTAAGTCAACTACGTTAATTCTGGTTCTTCCGAATAAATTAGCGGTAGTAAAGTTTCTCACCCGGTTTTCCTGTAGTTTTTTTTCATCTTCCGGGTCCGGTCGAGCATCTTCCTGGTTGGCTATGATATCATCCAGGGCTTTCCTATATATCTTTACTAGAAAGGCTAGAAAGTCTCCTTCCCGCATACGCCCTTCAATTTTAAAGGAACTAACTCCGGCTGTTACCAGGGCTTTAAGATGGGAGTATAAACACAGGTCTTTATGGGCCAGGTAATAAGTCGCTTCATTGCCGGCCCCATCTACCCCTTCCAAAGTATATTGCCAACGGCAAGGTTTAATGCAAACCCCCCGGTTACCGCTTTCAGATGCAATTATATTGCTCATCACACACTGACCGGTATGGGAGATGCATAAGTCCCCATGGGCAAAATATTCAATATCTATACCGGTTTCTTGATGGATTTGGGCTATCTCCTGGAGACTAAGGTTTTTCGATAGTATTACCCGGCTGATACCATGCCCGGCAAAAAATTTAACTGCCTCCGAGCTCCCCAGTCCCATCTGTACGCTAGCATGCAGAGGTACGGTTAAACCGAGCTGCTGGTGTAATTTGATAATAGCACTATCCTGTATAATAAGGGCATCTACCCCCAGTTCTTCCAAGAACAAGAGGTAATCCGACAATTCCTCGATTTCCTCGTCATAATAAAGATTGTTTACAGTAATGTACAAACGCTTGTCCTGCTCATGCAGATAGTCTACAGCATCGCCTAATTCTTGATCAGAAAAGTTAAAACCAGACCGAAGCAAGCGCATATTAAATCTCTTGCCACCAAGGTATACCGCATCCGCACCTGCGGTAGCAACCTTTTCCAATGCTTCCCATTTACCTGCCGGAGCCAAGAGTTCGATATGGGTGTTTTTCATGTTAGAATTAGCCCCTTCTTTAGATTATCATTAATAGTTGTATTACTAAGACTCGAACCATTTCTACAGCCAATACGGCAATAAAGGGTGAAAAATCCACCCCCCCCGGCAGAAGGAATTATTCTGCGAAAAGGTTTCATCACCGGCTCGGTAATATCATAAATAAACCGGATAATCGGCTGGTAAGGATCATGACGAACAAATGATAGTATGCAGCGGGCTATTATCAAATATACCAGTACCCGAAAAGCAATGTTTATAATGCCAATTAATTGATATGTTAACAACGGCGTTATCCTCCCCCATTAATCATCACTGGAAAGTTCGATAGACCTATTATAAGCCATTTCTACCGCATCGAAAAAGGCTTTGCGGATACCATTATCCTCCAATTTTCTTATACCCGCGATAGTAGTACCTCCGGGAGAAGAAACATCTTGACGCAGAACTGCCGGATGCTCCCCGCTTTGCTCCAACATCTCCAAACTACCTTTCATAGTCTTTATAACCAGCTCTTGCGCCATATTAATATCCAATCCTATCTGTAGTGCAGCATTTATAAAAGATTCCACCACTAAAAAGACATAGGCCGGTCCGCTGCCGGAAACAGCTGTAACGGCATCCATATACTTTTCATCAATTTTTATAGCGGTACCCAGACGATTAAAAATACGCATAGCTATATCTACATCAGCGGCAGTAGTTTTACTACCTGCAGCAACTGCGGTAATCCCCTGACCTATCAGGCAAGGAGTATTGGGCATAACTCTAATTATCGGTAGTAAGTTATCGGTAGCTTCCTCCATACTAGCCAGTTTAATGCCGGCAGCAATGGATATTATCAACTGCCCCGGATGCCACCCACCCGTCCTTAAGTTTAATACTTCTCTTACCTGATGAGGTTTGACCGCCAGAATTATGGTATTACATTCTTTCCATATGGTTTCGTAATCTACTGCCTTAACTCCATATTCGCGACTAAAAGTCAACGCTTTTTCCCGGGCTATATCATTTACGAATATATCCTGAAATCCGGCCTTTTCTGCACTTAAACCTTTTACAATGGCATTAGCCATATTGCCACAGCCTATAATTCCCAGGCACTGTGACACTAGCGCTCACCTCCAAAGGGATTAAGATGTCCCGGTTTGCGGATTATAGTCCGATGGTCTTTAGCAATCTCAACGTTACTGGGAGCAAAGACAAAAACATTCCTTCCTAATTGCTGGCTGTTGCCATCCAGAGCATAGGTAGTCCCACTAATAAAATCAATTATCCTTCGAGCTTCATCCGGTTGTGTGTTTTCGAAGTTCAATATTAGCTGTTTTCTGCTTTTCAGGTGGTCGGCCAATACCTGAACTTCTTCGAAATTATCCGGTTCGCAAACTACTACTTTCATAGTTTTATTACTATGTATGCTTACGATATTAGATGCCGTTCTTTGATCTTCTTCAATATTTCCGGGGATGGATACATATTCTTCCCTCACTACCTCCTCTTCGCTTTCCAGTCCTAACCATGCCCACACTTTGCTAAACACGCCCATTTTTTTCCCTCCTTAAAAATTTTAGTCATCTATTATTAACCCGACATGCCCGGAGGACATATCCCGGCACTCAGCCTATTTCTTCTTGTTAGGTTAATGGTAAGTAGTTGCTGCTGAGTGCCGGGCAGCCCCTACAAAAAAATAATAAATTCAGTGTGATTCATAGTTTTTTCAGTGTCCTTCAGTGTCAAAAAACCCGACATTTACTCGGGATGAAAAATAGCACTACCAACCCGCACTATATTAGCTCCTTCTTCAATAGCTACCTCATAGTCCTGCGACATTCCCATAGACAAATAGCGCAAGCTAACACTATTATATCGGTTTTTACTCACCTTTTCTTTAATCTGATACAATTCTTTGAAAACTGGACGCGCTTTTTCCCCCTGGTCTAATATGGGCGCCATAGTCATCAGGCCATATATCCTTAATGCTTCCAATTGGCCCAGCGATTCTAGAAAACTTTCTACCTCATCAGGGTTAATACCTGCCTTCTGTTCCTCACCCGCCACATTAACTTGTACGAGGCAAGGCACCGTAACCCCCTGTTGTAACCCTCTTCTGTTTAACCGTTCAGCCAAATTCCAACGGTCCAGGGAGTGTATTAATGCTACCTTTCCTACTACATCTTTCACTTTATTAGTCTGCAAACGGCCAATAAAATGCCAATTAGCCTGAGGAAACTGGTCTATTTTATGAGTTAATTCCTGAACCCGATTTTCCCCGAAATCGCTTATACCCAGTTCATAGGCCTGGCGTACAGTTTCACTATCTACGGTCTTGCTGACTGCCACCAGCGTAATATCAGAAACACTCTGCCCGCTTTTAGCAGCAGCGGCAGCTATGCGATTTCTTACTATAGCAATACTTTCCTGTAAATCCAATCTAATCACCTGTTCAATTCTTAATTCTTAATTCCTAATTCCCTTTACACTACCAGGAAACTAAAGCCGAAAGTAGAGCCTTTACCATGCTCACTTTCAACAAATACTTCTCCCCCATGGGATTCTACAATATGCTTAACAATAGCTAATCCCAGGCCAGTTCCTCCCTGATGGCGAGAACGAGCTTTGTCCACCCGATAAAAACGTTCAAATACACGCGGCAGGCTGTCATGAGGTATACCCATACCTGTATCAGTTACCGTAGTAATTATGCGGCTGTCCGTTCGATAGGAACGGATCACTACCTTCCCCTCCCGGGGAGTATACTTAATAGCATTATCCAACAAGTTAATCAAAACCTGGTTTAATAAATCTTCATCAGCATATATCATGGCTAAATCCTGCTCGCAAATAAATTCAACATGCAGCGACTTTTCCGTAATTTGTGGACCCATAATATTCATGACACTGCGGATAGAACGTACCAAACAAACTGGCCGGGGATTAATTATGCGTTCCTTGGATTCTATCGATGATAAAGTAAGTAAATCTTCAATTAAACGGCTCAAGCGCTCGGTTTCGGTATCGATAATACTTAAAAAGCGACGACAAATGGCGCTATTCTCCATAGCTCCGTCTAAAAGCGTTTCTACAAAGCCCTTGATTGAGGTTAAAGGAGTACGCAATTCATGCGATACGTTACCTACAAACTCCGAACGCATCTGATCAAAGTTCCTGGCATCAGTAACATCACGAAATACTGCTACCACACCTTCGATATCCTTGGTATCGCTTTTTATGGGCATAACATGCACCCGGTAAATCTGGGTACGTGGTTGAATCAACATTTCAGCAAATACTTCATTACCCCGCAGCAGGACTTCCTCTATCATGGAACTAATCTGTTCGCCGGTCTCTTCCAGGGTACGACCTTCTAATCCGCCCTTTCGTACCAAAAACAGATTCTCGGCTGCTTTGTTGGCCATAATTATAACACCATTACGGTCAAAGGTAATAATACCATCCATCAGGCTGGTCATAATTGCATCAATATGTTTATTATCCAGTATTGCTGCCATTACATTACACCTCTATATTATGTTTCTACCCGTTAGAGTTCCCTTCGATAAAACGATAACCAACACCCCTTACCGTTTCTATATA
>DUMX01000174.1 GCA_012839665.1 Gelria sp. | reverse complement strand
TAAAACGCTGTTTCTCGGTAATATCTCTTATTACCCAAACCATTCCTTCCACATCACCTGCAGCACTCTGAATTGGTGAGCCTATAGCGTCAACCAGTCGTTCACTACCGTCTTTGGCTATAATCCTGTGGTTACTAAGCTCGATTACGGTGTCCCGGTTAATCATTCTTATATTAAAGTCTGCCTCTCGTTTAGAAAGTTGTAATATATCCTCAACTTTTTTCCCCAGCAGATAACTACTGTCAACACCTGCAATTTCAGCAGCGGCTTCATTACTTACAGTAATAATCCCATCCAGATTGATACTTACTACCCCTTCACCAATACTACCCAAAGTAACATCCAGGCGCTCTTTCTCTGCTGCTAACTCAGCAGTCCTCTGTATAACCCGATTTTCCAGCTCTTGCTGCGCTTCATTTAAGTCAGCCATTAATTGTGAAATTTTGGATGCCATGCTGTTGAATTCACATGCCAGTACACCCAATTCATCCTGCCTCTCTTCTATGTTTATTTCATCATAATTGCCATCTTTCATTCTTCTTATGGCATGAACAGTTTTGTTTAGTGGTGTAATGATGTCGTGATATAGTTTTTGGATAGCCAGGTAAAACATTATAAACAGGATTATGCTACCTATGAAAAGGACGAGGCAGTGGCGGTATGCCATCTGGCGCAAATACTCCATAGAAACACCAACATTAACAGCTCCGATATGATTGCCCTCTTTATCATAATTGGGAATTAGTATATCAATAGTTTTTTCGCCCTGGTACTTGGAATCAGGCTTGTTACAGTCACGGGTATAAATCTGCTGCAAGCTCTTTCCATTTTGAGTACAAGACAAAGTGCCAGCATCGTTAAAAACCATGCCCACCCGATCAGGCTCGCTATGTATTGTGGCTTTACCACCCCGGTCCAGTATTACCAAATAGCTTAGTTGGGGGTCGCGTTCTACCATGTCGCTTACTAGCTGTTGCATTTCGGCCTGGTCTAATAGAGGGGCAACCTGTTGTAAAGAGTAAGCATAGCGCCAGCTCTTTTCAACTATATCCTGCCTTAGTATAGGTATAGTTAAAAAATTCATAATTAGCAGGATTCCCCCTACCATAAAGACTACTAACGTTGCCATAACGAGATATAATTTGGTTTTTATTTTCATAAATGGCACCCGCACCCTTCTCAAACAGTACCTTTCGCTTAATTTCAGGATTTTCCTGCTTATTCTGAAAATTTAAACTATTTTAAATCCGGAAAATTGTGCTGACGTAACACTTCGTAAACTACAATAGCAACCGAATTACTTAAATTTAAAGACCTGCCTATATCTAATATAGGAATCCTAATCTGCTGCCGTGGATAGCGTTCCAATATCTCCCGGGGTAGTCCCTGGGTCTCACAGCCAAATACCACCATATCATCAAGCTGGTAGTCTACTTCCCAATAACCGGTATGAGCTTTGGTGGTAGCCAGGTAAATATTGCTATTCCTATAATTCTCTACTACC
>DUMX01000173.1 GCA_012839665.1 Gelria sp. | reverse complement strand
GAATGAAGTTGGGCTAAACTATGATAGCACCCTATCTTATGCCGACCATGCCGGTTTCCGCTGCGGCATCTGTTACGAGTTCCCGGTTTTCGACCTGGAAAAACGTCAAGTTCTCCCCCTGCGTGAACGTCCCCTTATAGTTATGGAAGGTAGTGTCCTGGGAGAACAGTACATGAACCTGTCCGGTCAGGAAGCATTAGGCTATATGCTTATGTTAAAAGAACGTTGCCGGCAGTATAACGGTGACTTTACCTTGCTCTGGCACAATAGTTCATTCACCGAACCCGGACAATGGGAGATGTATGAGGAAGTAGTAAAGGGGTAAATGTAGGGGGCTTAGAATTGGAAACCGTTTAATACAGTAACGGAGGGAAAGCGTAATGGCTTTTTTAGGGTCGGCTTATTTAGGAGGAACTGAGGGTAGTCCTGATTCTGGAACTGTATTTAATAGCGGGGTAGGGTTTTTTCTAAGTTCAAAAAGTAAAAATAGGGGGAAGAGCCCGATGACAAATCAAGCTACAGAGGACATTGTAAAACAATTTATTTCCCAGCTAACAATACAGTGGGATGATTTGGTTGTTGAATATAGCTATGATACCCGGGAAGATGTATGGGATATTTGGCATTTTAACTATGGGCTGCAGTACAACGACATGAATTTCCAGAAATCAGTAGGGAAGTTGGTCAGAACCCTTTTCTTTAACCAGGGGATTTTTAATATATCGTTTGGCTATAAGCACACCCCAGTTTTGCCAAAGCAATAGATTATTTAACATCATAATCATAAAAAATCAGGAACGCCTGTTCCCTAAATCGTAAAATTGTGGTAAACTATTCCTAGTAACAAAATGGATATTATGGTACCCATTTGAAACTAGCAGGGAGCCATTTCCATAAGAGGAGGCGGGAATAGTGAGAGATGGTAGAGTAGAACAGGTGCGTGACGTAGTGATTGGTTTGAGGCCGGTATATACCGACCAGGGCAATGATACTGAGTTGTGGTTGGCTTCTGGAGAATTGCTGATTGACCGGCGTGGAGTTAAATCAGTACTGACGGCTTTGGCTAAAAGCCATGCCATAGATTTAAAAGCCCAGCGCCAGCAGTTGCGAGGACTTATACAGCGTAATGGAGTTTTTCCCTTTTACCTGGGGAAGAGGGTCTTCGTCCCCATTAAAATGCGTAAAGCAATTACCGAAAACGATTCCGTATACGGTTATCTCGACACCAAATACATTATGGATATTAAGGGCGGGAAAGGCAGGGGGTGCCAGATATTATTAACAACTGGCAGTAGTATCGAAGTCTTCAGCAGTCAGAAAACTGCTAAGCAAAGCCTGCACCTGGGTTCAGAGCTGCAGAAAGAATTAAATACTGCCGACGATAATGACCGGTTCGAAGAGATGATAATAGAATTTGCCTCCACCCTGTGCCATGGCCTGAAAGAAATGCTGCAACGCCTGGAACGAATTGAGGGGCAAATAGCCGAAGCAGCATTTGTTTATCATAGTGAAGAAGATGAATCTGATGATACGTAGTAAAAAAGTTCGGGAGCAG
>DUMX01000010.1 GCA_012839665.1 Gelria sp. | reverse complement strand
TAAGTTATTGAACGCAGGGTCAACTGCCAAACAGGCGGTTGGCCCTGGTTGTTATTTTTGCTTGGTTAATTTCTCCAACCGACCTTTATTTTACAAGCAAAATATCATTCAGGCTTAATCTTAACAATTTCTCCATACTTTATTGAAACTCTCACAATAATTGCTCGGTATTATATGACCGGAGTTCAAAATAATTTATTGGATGGGAGGAAAGATTATGAAAAAGAGGTTGTCCAAAGTTGCAATTCTAGCTTTATCTCTGCTGTTATTAGCAGGGATGGTTGCCAGTGTATCGGCAGCCCATGGTACTACCGGGCAGGCAGGTTTGCGTCAAGGAAAGGCGGGTCAGCAAAAGGCCCAGGTAGCTCTCCAGGCGGTTTCTGACTTAACTGGGTTGAGTGTTGCAGATATCCGCAGTCAACGGGCAGAAGGAAACTCTTTAGCGGCTATTGCTGAATCCAAGGGAGTAAGTGAACAGGCAGTAATCGATAAAGTTATCGCTGAGCGCACAGCAGTCCTGGGTAATTTGAAAGTTGATAAGAAGATTAGTGAAGAACAATATCAAGCCTGTTTGGATAACATGGCTGACAAAATTAAAGCCAATGTGGAAAGAACTGCGGTCGGCTCAGGGAATGGCAATCAGCGTGGGCAGAACAGGGAATCCATGCAGGGATTTGGTCAGGGACAAGGAAGGGAACCAGGTTGTGGACATCAGGCCAACTGCCCATATGCTGCCCCTGCGAATCAATAAGCAACAACATATATTGCCTGTAGGGTACCCTGGAGGGGGTACCCTTAGTTATATAATCTTAAACTTGATGTTATACTACAGCATAGATAGTAAGCTGATAAAAGGGGAATGCATCATATGGATTCACTTATTCTGCTGGTAGAGGATGAAAAAAAGATCCGCGATATGCTGTCCAAGCATCTTCGTCAGGAGGGTTTTGGGGTGGCTCTGGCGTCCAACGGTCTGGAAGCTCTGCAGATTTGGCAGGATATAAAACCGGATTTAATTGTCCTGGATCTTATGTTGCCCGGCTTGTCGGGCTGGGAGGTATTGAAAAGGATCAGGCAGAAAAATAATACCCCGATCATAGTTTTGACTGCCCGGGCGGATGAAGTTGACAAATTATTGGGTCTGGAGCTGGGAGCCGATGATTATATTACCAAACCATTTTCACCCCGGGAACTGGCTCTTCGGATTAAAGCTGTGCTGCGGCGCAGTCGTCCAAATGAACAGATTACTAATGTTAGTTTTTCCAATCTTTCTATTAATCCGGACAGGTTGGAGGCATTAGTAGGAGATATTCCTTTAGCATTAACCCCAACAGAGTTTAAAATCCTTTTACTGTTGGCTGAGAATCCAGGGCAGGTTTTTTCCCGTTTGCATATTTTGGACCGCGTATTTGGCGATATCTATGAGGGTTATGAAAGAACTATCGATACTCATATCAGTAATTTGCGCCATAAAATCGAAGCGACTGGGAAAAGCGAAGTTAGCATAAAAACAGTTTATGGCTTTGGCTATAAATTAGTTGCAGAGGAATAACAAAATGACAAAGGGTTTGGGCAATAAAATTACTACCAGTTTTATCATCATCTCCGTACTGGCGGTTATAGCTACCAGCCTGATTATGCTGCTAATGACCAGGCAGCAGTTTTCCACATATATCGATAACTATAACCAGGTCGTACTTGATCAATGGGCTCCAATCATAAGCGATTACTATTCTCAGTATGGCAGCAACGGCTTACAGGAGTATCTACAAGCTAATACCACAGGGAAGGGGAAAGCCATGGGGCAACGCCGCCACGGGTCAATGCCTATGGGAATAGGAATAAGGCAAGGACAACGGCTGATAGTTGCCGATGCCAACAATATAGTGGTAGCGGATACCCAGGGCTTACTCATCGGACAGCCGGCCAAACTGGATTCAATTCATCTTAGCTCAAGGGAACTCCTGGTTGATAATCAACCCCGGGCCACCTTATATATAATCAGCCCGCTAGGTTCAGGTTTGTCTTCACTGGAGAATCAATTTGTCACCAGACTTACCATAAATACAGCAATACTGGCAATTCTTATAGGCCTTATTGCCCTGATATTGGGTTTAGCGCTGGGTAAGCGTATCAGCTCTCCTCTGGCTGCTTTATCAACTGCTATTCACAAACTAGCCAATGGACAGCTGGATGAAAGGCTAACTTTACAAGGTGATCGTGAATTTATGGAACTGGGGCGGGATTTCAATCTAATGGCGCAGAAATTGGATGATGTCGAAAAGAACCGGCGCAGATTAACTGCTGATATATCGCATGAGTTACGAACCCCCCTGACATTTTTACGGGGACAGCTGGAAGGAATGCAAAGCGG
>DUMX01000172.1 GCA_012839665.1 Gelria sp. | reverse complement strand
ATTTTGTAACCTATAACCGGATGATTTTCCGTGGTATTGGTACCAATAATGAATATTGCAGTTGCATCATTTTGCAACTCGTTAATGGAATTAGTCATTGCACCACTTCCAAATGCTGCCCCCAGACCGGCGACAGTAACGGAGTGTCAGAGACGGGCACAATGGTCAACATTGTTAGTACCGATAACCGCCCTCATCAGTTTCTGGGCCAGGTAATTTTCCTCATTGGTAGCCCGGGCCGATGAGAACATAGCTATAGCATCCGAACCATGTTTTTCTTTTAATTCTTTAAGTTTACCAGCCGCAAAATCCAAAGCCTCATCCCAACCGGCGGGACGCAGTTCTCCGTTCTCCCGGATAAGCGGTGTGGTAAGGCGCTCAGGGGAATTTACAAAATCCCAGCCAAAACGCCCCTTAACACAGAGTGCTCCACGATTGACCGGACTCCAGTTTTCGTCACGTACTGATGTAACCCCTACAATCTGATCATCCTTCACGTTAAGTTCAAATGTACACCCGGTTCCGCAATAGGTGCAAGTAGTTAAAACCTTATCCACCTGATAGGACTTACCCTTGCGGGCTGAAACCTTACTGGTTAGTGCTCCTACCGGGCAGACCATTACACACTGTCCACAGAATACACAGGGAGAATCGGCCAAATTACCGTTAAATGCGGTGGCTATTCTAGCATGATGCCCCCGGGCTTCAACATTAATGGCCTGGGCTCCGGTAATCTCTTCACAAGCACGAACACAGCGGGTACACATAATACATTTGTTATAATCTCTCTCTATAAAGGGATTAGGGTCGTCCTTATAAATGTCAGGACCTTCACCCGCAAAGCGCGAATCCTTTACCCCGTAACGGTAGCAGTAATCCTGCAGCTTGCATATCCCATCACTCTCACAGGTATGGCATTCCAGTTTATGCCGGGCCAAGAGCAGTTCCAATATAACCTTCCTGGCTTCTACCACATCCGAACTTTCGGTTTCAATTACCATGCCGTTTTCTGCCGGAGTTACACAAGCAGCCAGCAGATTGCGGCGCCCTTTGGCTTCAACCACGCACATGCGGCAGGAACCTGCCAATCTTAACTCCGGGTCATAACACAAGGTGGGTAGATCTGCTCCCGCCATCTGGCATGCATCCAGAAGCGTAGCCCCTTTAGCAACCTGTATTTCTTTACCATCTATAGTAAGATTTATCATTTTTATCCTCCTTTCCTAAAGGATTATAGCACTTTCCGCATATATTCATGGCGGAAATGCTTAATAGTTGATTCTATGGGAATTGGTGCTGCCTGTCCCAACCCACAAAGTGCTGCTTTTTGCATGACCCTGGACAGCAGAAGTATATTATCCATATCGTTCTCACTGCCTTTGCCGGAGTTAATCTTCTCCATCATCTCACGGCAGCGGAAAGTACCTTCCCGACAGGGATTACATTTACCACAAGATTCATGTTCAAAGAATTTGGATATCCTGGTAACAACATCTACTATATCGCGAGTTTCATCCAGAACTAGAACGGCGCCTGAACCCAGAGCTGCCCCAATAGCACTCATGGAATCAAAATCAATCGGAGTATCCAGGTTCTGCTCGGGAATAAAAGCTCCCGATGTACCTCCAACCTGAACCGCTTTAAATTTCTTGCCGTTTTTAATTCCTCCGCCAAGCTTGTAGATGACATCACGCAGGGTATAATTAGTAGGCACTTCGAAATAGGTGGGATTGTTAATATCGCCGGTCAAGGTAAGAATCTTGGTACCGGGGTATTTTTCGGCACCAATACCGGCAAACCAGTCGGCACCGTTTACCAGTATATATGGCAAACAGGCCAAAGTTTCCACATTGTTTACCACTGTGGGGGCACCCCATAGACCTTCAACTCCAGGAAATGGAGGCTTAAATCTTGGTTCTCCACGATGTCCTTCAATGGACTCTATCAGGGCTGTTTCTTCTCCGCAAACATAAGCCCCTGCTCCCATTCTAACTTCTATGTCAAAATCTTCCAGTACGCCACTGCTTTTAGCACTGGCAATAGCATTTTTTAATAGTTCTACTACAAAGGGGTACTCACCCCGGCAGTAGATATAGCCCTGGTTAGAATCAATAGCATGACCACAAATAGCCATGCCTTCCAGCAATGCCTGGGCATTCTTTTGGCATATCATTCTATCTTTATAAGTTCCGGGTTCACCTTCATCCAGATTACATACTACGTATTTTACCGGAACATCCTGAGGTACAAAACTCCATTTCATTCCGGCATTAAACCCGGCTCCACCCCGGCCTCGCAGACCGGAACGTTTAACCTCATCTATGAGGTCTTTTCTTTCCATTGAGCGAGCTTTTTTAAGTCCCTCGTAACCGCCGACTTTTATATAGTCTTCAGCACTTTCAGGATTAATTTTGTCGGCGTACTCGAGCAAGACTCGCATCTCTTCAGCCATATTCATACCATCCCTTTCTTTTTCCCAAAACGCGCTTCTTTTTATCTATAGGCGCGCTATTTATACTGTCCCAATATTTCTGGTATCTGCTGGGCTGTAACATTGAAAATTGGCTTGCTGTTAACGCTTATTACTGGAGTAGCCTGGCACTGACCGATACACTCGCACAGTTCCAGGGTAAATTTACCGTCAGCAGTAGTTTCACCGACTTTAATCCCCAGGTAATCTTCCATGGCCTTTATTACCTCATCTGCACCAGCGACATGGCAGGGGGCACTTTCGCACATGCGAATAATATATTTCCCCCTTTGCTCTACCGACAGGTAAGAATAAAAGGTTGCCACCCCGTAAGCCTGGGCTTCTGACAGGCCAAAGACCCTGGCAGCTTCTGTTAGGGCCTCCTGGGGAATATAGTTAAACTCTTCCTGCAGGGCATGAAAAGCTTCTATAATTCCCCCTTTGGTAGACTTACAATTGTCAATTATGTCTTTGTAATTGGCCACTATCTAATTCACCTCCTTCTATAAAATAAATCTACTTAAAAAAACTATGACTACATAATTCACCATTGTATATATTCAATACGCAAGGGCTTCCTTCCTTCCTGTTTATCATAACTATAATTACTACTTATCATTAATATAATCAGGTTAGAAGCCTGCATAATATTTAAACAAATTAAAAAGCAAATAATATTTACCCAAATACCTAAAAACCACACTCCATCGGTATTTTTGTCCCTATAAACCCGGCTTTGTTTTTTCCTTTATTTACCGCCTGGTATTAATCATTAATATAATTTGTTTTTATAGTCCAATCGAAATATAGTAACTGCAGCCCTGCATCTAAAAGCGTACCGGAAAGTAGAATTATCAATACTTTCCCCTATATTTTAACACAGGGTACAACATAAAACGACAACCCCTCGGTTTGAAAAAATCTAAACCGAGGGATACAGGTGGTAAACTCTATTAATCTGAATGAAATGGGTTGAGTGCCGGGTAAATAGCAATTTACTTCATCTCCAAATATTCCAGGATAAAAGCAATTAATTCCTCCTGCTGATTGAAGGTAAAAGTGGGCACAAGGTCTTTTAGAGGGAAATCTGCAACCCGGGCCAGTACATTAGTTATTTCCAATGTAGAAGTACTGATTTCTCGTCGCAGCACCTCTATTTTAGGAAAATTTTTCCCTTTAAAACCCTCAGTAATGATCAGGTCAACATCATTGGCAATTTGAGCATAGATTTGTTCTATACTCCATTCCTCCTGGTTTCTGCGATATATAAGAGAAAACTCCGGAGAGGAAGCATAAACAATGCTGGCACCGGCAGCAAATAGCCGGTCAGAATCAAAGTTACCTGGTAAATCCAGGCCTTTATGAGCATGTTTGATTACAGCAGTCTTAATTCCCCGTTGCTCTAATTTATTTACAACACCAGTAAGTAAAGTAGTTTTACCCGAATTATGCTTACCCACAAATGAGATAATTGGTGCCATGTAATCACCCCTTTACCATGTATTATTTCGCTACCAAGCCTAAAGCAGTTTCACGGGCTTTGGATAGTACTTCTTCTTCATCAAAAGCTTTTATAACCCGGTCTTGCATCAGAATATTGCCATCCACTATGACTGTTTCCACATCGGAGGCTTGAGCTGCGTAGACTATATTAGCCATAGGATCATATACCGGTAACATATGGGGTTGTTTAAAACTCATAATTATCATGTCTGCTTTATACCCGGACTTTAACTGTCCGATTTCATGGTCTAATCCCAGAGCTATGGCGCCGTTTGTGGTAGCCATTTGCAGAGCCTGGTAAGCGGGAATAACAGTGGGGTCCATTAAATGTACCTTTTGTAAATAAGAAGCACTGCGCATTTCCTGTAACATATCCAGATTGTTATTGCTGGAAGCCCCGTCGGTTCCCAGAGCCACTCTGATACCGGCATCCAGCATTTGCTGTACGGGAGCGATACCGCTGGCCAGCTTCATGTTGCTTTCCGGATTATGGGCTACCCCTACCTCTTTTGCTTTTAGAATCTCTATATCCTCACTGGTAAGATGAACACAATGAGCTGCCAAAACCGGGCGTTCAAACAATCCCAGCTTATTCAGGTGAGCTACCGGCGTATTGCCATATAATCGCTGCATGTCTTCAAACTCGCCCCGGGTTTCAGCTATATGTATGTGTATACCTACTCCCAGTTCGTCACCCAGGTCCATCACCCGCTCCAGGTAATCAGGCAAACAGGTATACGGAGCATGAGGGCCTAACCTGCAGGTAATCCGGCCATTGCAGGCATTATGCCATTTGTCTACCATTTCCCGGCTCTCACTGAAAGCCAGTTCACTTTCTGGCCCTACCCCTACCATACCCCGAGAAAGAACGGCTCTAATACCGCTTTTTCCCACAGCCTGAGCTACAGCGTCCATAAAAAAGTACATATCAGAAAAACAGACAGTACCTGTTCTTATCATTTCGGTTATAGCCAACATAGTTCCCCAGTACACATCATCAGCAGTCAGTTTTGCTTCCAGTGGCCATATTTTGTTTTCCAGCCAATCCATTAAAGGCATGTCGTCAGCATAGCCGCGCAGCAAGGTCATGGCAGCATGAGTATGGGTGTTAATAAACCCGGGTAATACCACCCGGTCTTGACCATCAATTACCTGGTTATATTCCCCGGCAGGAGCAGGACCTTCTCCTACTTCTTTAATATACTGCCCCTCAATTACGAGATAAGCATTTTCAACATAAGCCTTCTCTCCACTCATCGATATTAAACCAATGTTATCCAATAAAATCTTCACCGGGTCAGCCCCCTTTTGCAATTATTTTTCCTGTCCATAGTTCTTAAAGCTCTGGTTAAGAAAGGAAACATCCTCCGGGGATAGGGAATGTATTGTCCCCAGAGTACTGGCGTATATGCTAATCATAGCGGTTTTTTCAACAATATAAGATACCTTCAGGGCTTCCGTAAGGTCTTCCCCCAGTGTAATAAGCCCATGGTTTGCCAACAGCAATGCCTTTTTTTTATCACCCAGGGCCTGTACCGCAATATCCGCTAATTGTTGCGAACCACAGTGGGCATAACGGGCTACTTCCACCTCATGTCCTACTACCTGAGCCGTCTCTTCCAATATTACCGGAATGTTTTTCCGGGCTACCGCAAAAGCAACCGCATAAGGGCTGTGTACATGAACCACAGCATTAATATCAGGGCGCTGCTGGTAAATTCCCAGGTGTAACCCAGCTTCAATAGAAGGCTGGTATTTCCCTTCCACTATCTGACCGTTAAGGTCCAACAATACCAGGTCTTCCGGTTCCAGGGTTTGGTAATCCATACCGCTGGGAGTTATTAGCATAAGTTTTTTACCTGTAACCCTTATACTGACATTCCCCCAGGTCCCGGTAACCATACCGGAAGAATATATTTCCCGAGCACAATTTAATACCGCCTGTCTCTCTTCTAAATACTGCACCACTTATTCACTTCCCAAGTTTTATCTGCTTTCGTATTAACCCGTCATGAGTGCGGAACACCCCACCAATGAAAATGGTTGCACCGGTATTACGACAACATGACGGAACGGCACAGGGGCCGTTCCCTACACTTCCTACCGAAAGCTGCTGTGTGCCCGTAGGGTGTAGGGTGCATTTCCACAATAATT
>DUMX01000171.1 GCA_012839665.1 Gelria sp. | reverse complement strand
GCAGTTTATTACTCCCACCCGCAAGAACTGGTAGATTACCTGGTCAATATTTTTGGAGCTGAGCAGTGCGAAAACATTCTGATTTATAATAACCAGCCCGCAAAAATTGATTTCAGAGTTAATACCCTGAAAATTAGTCGAGATGAATTAATTCAGGAATTGCAGCAGGCTGGTGTAAAATGTTATGCCAGTTCCCTTTTACCCTGCTGTATCAGAATAGATACCTTAAAAGGCCCCCTGGAAGATTTATCTGCTTATAAAAAAGGTCAGTTTTATGTGCAGAACGAAGCTACTATGCTGGCGGCTATTATTCTGAACCCTTTGCCGGGGGAAATGGTTTATGATTTATGCTGTGGGGTAGGAGGAAAAACGACTCACATGGCAGAAAAAATGCAAAACCAGGGAGTAATTAAAGCCTATGATAGCTATCCCAGGAAGATTAATATTTTAAAAGCTAATTACACTCGGCTAGGTATAAATATAGTTGAAGCTGAAGCGCAGGATATAATGTTACTGGAAGATGACCAGAAGCTCGCCAGGCGGGTACTGCTCGATGCCCCTTGCTCCGGTAGTGGTGTCTTAAATAGGCGTTCTGATGCCAGATGGAATAAGAATATAGCAGGAATTAATGAGCTTACATCCTTGCAATTACAGTTTTTACAGAAATCAGCTTCCTTGCTGGATGATGGTGGATACCTTTTGTACTCCACCTGTTCCGTTTTGCCGGACGAAAATGAGCAGGTAGTACAAGCTTTTTTGGCGAATAACCCTTTTGATCTGGTGGGATTCGAGCAGAAACTAAGCTTCTTCCCCCTGGATGCCAGGGATAAGGAAAGCGTTAGGCAGGGAATGTTGACCCTGCTACCAGGTAAATATAATACTGATGGCATGTTTTTTGCCTTGATGCGGAAGAAGGGGAACAACACAGGTTCCGCATCTTAAAGTCCTTCAGGTATGGTGGTTTTATATGAACATGAAAACTAAAACTGAACTGCTGGGAATGGGAGTAAAAGAACTGGAAGATTATATGGAATCTATTGGTGAACCCAAATACCGGGGGCGCCAGGTGCATAAGTGGATTTATAAAAAGGCGGTCAGTTCCTTTTATGATATGAGTGATATTTCTCGTGATTTACGAAATAAACTGGACGATTGTGCCCATATATCTATTCCCCGGGTATTAAAGCAGAGAGCATCTATTGATGGTACTCGCAAGTTTTTAATGGAATTGGAAGATAAAAAACGCATCGAAAGCGTAGTTATTCCTCATCATGAAAATAAGAATACCCGATATACCTTGTGTTTATCCACACAAGTAGGTTGCCCGGTAGGCTGTGCTTTTTGCGCCACCGGCAATTCAGGTTTTCAACGTAATCTAGAGGCTTATGAAATTACAGGACAATTTTTAGCTTCACAAAGAGAACTACAGAAAAGACTGAAATCTAATGAGAGTGAATTAATTACCAATGTGGTTTATATGGGGATGGGTGAGCCCATGTTTAATTATGACCAGGTTATAGAATCTATCTATATCTTGAATGACCCTAAAGGCGTAAACATCGGGCAAAGGCATATTACTATTTCTACAGCTGGTGATGTTAAAGGCATAAACAGGTTAGCTCGGGACAACCTGCAGGTTGTCTTAGCCATATCATTACATGCCTGTACCAATGAATTACGTGATACTCTTATTCCTTTAAACCGCAAATATCCTCTTGAAGAATTAATCAAGGCTGTTAAACAATATATTAGCTTAACCAACCGGCGGGTTACTTTCGAATATTTATTGCTGGATGGGGTTAATAACAGTAAAAAAGATGCAGAAATGTTGACAAAACTAGTTAAACCCTTACTAGCCAATATTAATCTGATTCCCTATAATGAAATAGACGGATTGGAATTTAAGCAACCATCGCCACAGCAGGTACAACAATTTTATCAGTACCTCTTGGACGCTGGTGTAGGGGTTACCCTCAGGGGAGAAAAAGGGGCAGACATCGAAGCGGCTTGCGGACAGCTTCGAGCAGAATACAAAAACAATCGATAGTTGAGGGGTTCATATGGATATAGCAAGTATTTCGGATATTGGATTGTTAAGGGAAAGAAATGAAGACCATTATCTGGTAATGGATGAGGTTGGCCTTTTTGTGGTATGTGATGGTATGGGGGGACATAAAGGCGGACAAATAGCATCAAAACTGGCAGTTGATTGTATAAAGGAATATATACTTGGTTTGGCTGCGGATAGTTTAGGCACAGAGCCCATATCTATCTTAAATACTGCCATTGATAAGGCTAATAACCTGATATGGTCACAAGGGCAAGAAAATCTGGAATGGCATGAGATGGGCACCACTATTATTGCAGCCATTTTAAGGGACGAGCAGCTTACAGTCGCCAATGTAGGTGATAGTAGCTTGTATATATTGCGTAATGGTAAACTAAAAAAAATAACCCGCGACCATACCCTGGCAGAAAAAATGGTTGCTGATGGCCTGTTAAAACCAGGTGAAAAGAAAAGCAGTGCCTATAATCATGTATTAACTCGGGCTCTGGGGGTCCAGGATAAAGTATTAATAGACAATTTTGAATACCAACTGTATACTGGTGACCTGGTTTTATTATGCAGTGATGGTTTAAACGATATGTTAGAGGATAATGAAATTGCATTTATTTTAAACCAGGATATAAACGTACAAAATAAAGTTGATGCTTTATTGGACGCGGCCTTAAAAAAAGGCGGTTATGACAATATAACCATTATACTGCTGCAGGTATAACCTGCACCCATAAAGGGTTATTTTAGGAGGTAAGTATTTTGGAGCCTATAATTTTAGGCAATCGTTATGAATTACAGGATAAGATTGGCGAAGGTGGTATGTCCTACGTTTACAGGGCCCGCTGCCAAATACTTGACCGGATAGTAGCCGTAAAAATATTAAAAGAAGAATACTCCAATGATTCTGCTTTTGTCGGCAGATTTAAAACCGAGGCCCTGGCCGCAGCCCGGCTATCACATCCTAATATAGTAAATATATACGATGTAGGGCAGCAGGATGATGTTTATTATATTGTTATGGAGTATGTTGAGGGAACAACCCTGGAAGAGCTTGTCGCTAAAGAAGCACCATTACCGGTGGGTCGAGCTATTGATATTGCGGTGATGATTTGTGATGGTATTCAGCATGCTCATGAGAAGGGCATTATTCATCGGGATATTAAACCCCATAATATCCTTATAACTACTAGTGGAATAGTAAAAGTAGCCGATTTCGGAATAGCCCAGGCTATAAGTAAAAAAACCATTACTTTCGGCGGAAACATTGTTGGTTCGGTTTACTATATTTCCCCCGAGCAGGCCAAAGGAGAACCACTAACTATAGCTACTGATATATATTCACTGGGTTGCGTATTATATGAAATGCTTACCGGTAAAACCCCCTTCGATGCCGAAAGCCCGGTTACCGTCGCCCTGAAACACATACATGATGAAGTTGTACCTCCGCGGCAGATTAATGAAAGTATTCCCATGGCTTTAGAAGGCATAATATATCGGGCTATGGAAAAAGTCCCGGAAAAAAGATTTAACTCAGCGGAAAAAATGCGCAATGATTTGCTAAATATGGATGGTGCTTATGCGGGATATAAGCCGGGTTATACTGGTAAAGAAACTATTGTAATGCCTCCTATTTCCACGGAAGGGACGGATGAGATGGCAAAAAAAAGGAAGCTGCGCACTACTGGTATAATCGCTATTATCGCGTTACTCGGCCTTTTTTCCGGCATGCTTTTCATGCTGGGGGGGAGTTTTTTCGGTGAAGAAGTAGAGGTCCCTGATATTATAGGCCTGCACATTAATGAGGCTAATGAAGACCTTAAGAAATTGGGGTTGGAAATGAATGTTGAAGATAAAAAGTTCAGTGATGAATTTGAAAAGGATAACATTATGTTCCAGGAGCCTGGCAAAGGCCAAAAGGTAAAGAAAGGCAGAAAAATAAATGTAATCCTGAGTAAAGGCTCTGAACAGGTAAAAGTACCAAATTTGGTTGGGAAAAAGTTAAGTGAAGCTGAAATAACAATTCGTAATGAGGGCTTTGAAATAGGCACCATTGATCCCATCTATGATGACAAAACTAAAGAAGGATATATTATTTCTCAGGGGCCCCGAGCAGGCAGCAAGGTTGATAAAAACAGCAAAATTGACCTGATGGTCAGCAAAGGAGCGACACCTGATAAAGTTGCCATGCCTGGCTTTATAGGTTTAAATCTGGATGAGGCCCAGAAACAGATTCGGGATAATAAATTGGTGCTGGGAGACGTTAAAAAACGAGATAGCAATGAGTATTACGCTAATCAGGTTATAGAGCAGGATACTAAAGCCGGGGTTATGGTAGAAGAAGGAACAACCGTTAATCTGGTGGTAAGTAAGGGACCGGGACCAGTACCCGAAACCAAGGTAGTAGAATTTAATTTGCCCCAGGAAAACGATTACTACAAGGTGGTAATTATTTTGCATGATGCCAAAGGGAAAAAGCAAATATACAATCAGCTCCATTCGGGAGGCGATACGGTTAACCTATTAGTCCAATATTTCGGTAACGCCAGCCTGGAAATACAGCTTAATGGCAAACCATACAAGGTAGAACCGTTGTAGTCAATATGGTGCTGACAGCACGGTTAGGTGCGCGGAAAAACTCGGTGTCCCATTCTATTTCCTTATTAACCCGTCATGGGTGCCAGGCACACACAACCACTTATGAAAATAGTAGCTGGGGTTTAGTTTATTTTAAAAAATTTCAGTGTTAATCATAAGAAATCAGTGTCCTTCAGTGTCTAATCCCCGT
>DUMX01000170.1 GCA_012839665.1 Gelria sp. | reverse complement strand
TATCACCATTAATTTGGAGGAGGTTTACTTTGCCTCTGAAAAAACGGTAGTAAAATTTATTAACAATCTAAACGATCTGACCAGTAAAGCCCGGGATATCAAAGTAATTATTTCCCCGGCCAACCGGCGTCTATTAGAGGTTTTAGAGAAACATGACATGAAGGTTCCGGGATTCAGTATCATGGTATAAACAAAAATTGGAATGATTTTACATACAAAATTACTAATTTTAGATTGACAGCACTAAAACATGTTGTATAATATAAATAATCAAATGTAACTGATAGAAAAGCAACTAACATTTAAGGAAATATATGGTTGACAACAGGGTTACCAGAATGTGTGGCCCTAAAGAAACCAGTGTTTTTATTGCTATGCGTTCTTTGGGAGGGAGGCATATATAAAAATATTGGTTTTTTTCACTTATAATAGGAATTCCGGGGGGGAGGGTTTGTTATTTTGATACCGCTAAGGAATCCCAATAACCCTAATAATAAAGATTGTGAAAAAAATCATGAATTATTAAATGACCAGCAACGTCGGCAGATGCAGCATGAGTTTAAGATTTACATGGAAAAATACTTTAAGCAAAAATTAGGTAAAGGCGTTGACCGCACTAAAATTACTATCTGGGAAGATGTCTTAATCATCAGGGGTGAGGGCTTTTTAACTGAACCGGAGAAGTTTATTGTGGAAACTGAATCTGGTAAAGATGTGGTAAATGCAGCGCGCATGCAGGTAGCGAGACAGCATTCGCTAGACAATATGGCGTATTTTGAGGAAAGGCTAAATGCTCGGGCAGTTCATCAGGTATATTCAATCATTGCCGAAGACGACTTTTGGATGCATGTCGTTGTATTTGACCGGATATTAACCTTGTAACAAAAACATAAACTAAATATATTTGGTTGATTAAGGAGAAACCTTTTTTTGGTGGCTCCAAGGCAAACCAATGTTTATATGTGAAACTCGGAGTTTATGGGTATACACATAAAGGCATTGGTTATTTTTTTTGTTAGGAGGTGTGGTTGGACAACTTATCTATTGTTAGGTTAAAAAAACATTAGAGGAGGAAAAATTAATGAGTAATACCATGAAAGCGCTGGTCTATCGCGGACCTGAACAGATTGCGCTAGAAGATGTACCGATGCCGAAAATTATTGAACCCGATGATGCCATAGTTAAAGTGACCACTTCCACTATCTGTGGAACTGACATTCATATCTGGCATGGTGGCATGCCAGAAGTCGAACCGGGTAGAATAATCGGTCACGAATTTTGCGGTGAAGTCGTTGAAGTAGGACCGGCAGTAAGAAATTCTAAAGTAGGGGACAAGGTAGCCGTTTCTTGCGTAACTCAGTGCGGCGAATGTTTCTACTGTGTACGTGGCGAGTATGCACATTGTACAACTGGTAGTTGGATATTTGGTTATATGATTGATGGCTGTCAGGCCGAATACGTCCGGGTTCCCCATGCCAATCTGGGTATGTTCAAAATACCCGATGGCCTAACTGAAGAAGATGTGCTCTTCGTTGGTGACATTCTATCCACCGGATATTATGGTGCCGAGCAAGGTCGCATACAGCCCGGAGATACGGTTGCGGTTATGGGTGGCGGACCGGTTGGAATGTGCGGAATGGTTACCGCCAGACTGTGGGGACCTGCCGAAATTATTGCTGTTGACATCAACCAGGAACGTCTAGATTTTGCCGTCAAAAATGGTATTGCCGATGTAGGAATCAATCCCAATACAGTCGGTAATGTCGGCGATGCAATTAGAGAACGGACCGGGGGGCGTGGAGCTGATGTCACCATTGAAGCCAACGGATTCAAACCCACCTTTGATATGGCAGTAGACGCTGTCAGACCAGGTGGTACTGTTTCTCTAATCGGAGTTTTCGAAAAACCTCAAGAACTGGCTATGAATGAATTGTGGATTAAGAATATCAGGATTAGCATGGGGCTCGTAAACGCCAACCGGATTCCAGAATTAATCAAATTGATTCAGACGGGGAAAATTGATTCCAATTTCCTGATTACCCATCGTAAACCCTTAAATGACATCGTTGAAGGGTATGACGTTTTTGGTGGTAAGAAAGACGGTTGCCTCAAATGGGTAGTCACCCCTTATGAGAAATAGATTAAATATTTATTGACCACAGCACTCCTAACATAATTTTTTGAGCCTGCAGGAGTCTAAGGTAATTCATATTACCTTGTATGCAGGATTCATGTTCAAAGGCCAGAAGCCTCCTATAATGGGAGGCTTCTGGCCTTTTAGTGTATTTAAAATCATGGATTGTCATTTATTGAAGATTGGGTGCGCTGGAATTTATTAAGAGCTTCATCGAGGGCCTGGCTGGTTGCCAAAACTTCAGGGTCGGTAAAATTATTATTTAAAATGAGTTTCTCTAAGTGCTGGCGTAATATCTCAATTTGATTTATTATTGCGGCATTGTTCTTTTTTAGGATTTGCAACTCCTGTGCAATCCCAGGCATTTGGTTAGTATTTTCGGTATTGTCCTCCCCAATATGCATTTGCTCAACTCGGGTAAGC